>CALCOP010000164.1 GCA_937897365.1 uncultured euryarchaeote | reverse complement strand
CTTACCGCCTCCGTGAATAAGGTGAGTCATAGCAGCCGCTAATCGTTCGTGACGTGACGCCATCAGGCTATCCATAATACGCTTTTCAACCAGTGGCTTTACTTCCTGAACGGATACATTGAGTCCAGCACCTTCTGCGTCGGGGAGCATATGAGTAACATCACCCATATCGTGAATTTTTCCATCAACAAGTTCTGCTAACGCCGAACTGTTGCCAGCTGCATCCCACCACTCTTTCGTCATAACCAGTGCTGCGATGCATCGGAACCAAGGCGCAATTGAACCATTTTTTGGCTCTTCTTCAATCAGCATTTCTTCCAACTCATCAAAGGTAACCCAAGCTACTTCAGACACCTCATTGGGATTTGGTTTGAGCTCAACATCAACTTTTGCCACCAATATATGATCCACTTCCCTTTCAATCCACGTCTCATTCATACGTGCTGAATAGCGCATTTTGGTTATGAAATGAAAATCATCTGTCGAAAGAGATTCGGGGGAGATTCCAAGTTCTTGTTCCATTTTTCGGATGGCTGCATTCTTAACACCAAGGGCATCTTCTTCAATCATTTCTGATTCAGAGTGCAGTGGATGAGAGCAACAGGAGTTTGCCCAAACACCAGGGAATGTGACTTTGTCATCCGCTCGTCGCTGAAGAAGCAATCGATTCTTCGAATCAAATAGTAGAACACTGAATGCCCTGTGCAAGGCACCTGCATCCCTGTGGGCTGAAATCTTTGAGATTGGCCCAATAATTTCGTCCTTTTCACTTACCTGAATGATCGCTTCTGCCATGAGTCGAGATTGGATAGAATCCGCACCGAGTCCTTCGAGTAATTGTTGTTCTGAATCAGACAGTTCTACAGATGGAACATCGGAAATATCGTAGCCAGTCATGTGAACCCCCGCTACAATGTGTTCGCGCTCGCTAAATGAAGAGTTCTCTATCATCTGTTGCTTGAATAGTTGATATTATTCGAAGGAAAACCAGCGCAGTTCACTGTTTATTCCTCACTCTTGTCCCACGAACTGGATTTCCGAGCATCGCGCTTAGAACTCGCTCGGTTTTTTCACCGTTCACCATGATGACATCGATGTCATGTGAGGCTACCAGTGAGCCACGAGCAGCTTTGAGGCCAATTCCTCCAGTCACATCAACATTGGAGTAGTGGACACCTTCAAACTTGATTTCTGGTGACCAGATTTCAATCAAATCTTCTTCTTTGGCCTGTTCAGGGGGTACTCGTAACAGACCATCAACACCTTTGATTGCGAAGATTAATCGTTTAACATTCGCTAATTCGATTGATAATCGAACAACCAAATCATCTCCAGAGAGGATACCGAATTGTTGTTCACCATCGACATCAACAACATCACCAAACGTCACATGAACATGTCCTTGTTTTTGTTCGTGGAAGTCGTGGAGTTCTCCCGAAAAATGTGGACCGGTATTGCGTACCCATAGGTGGGGTGGGTGAACGATTGGCGTGATGTTTCTTTTTTCAAGCGCATTGCATACGTGCGCATTGAGTTCAAGCATTTCTTGTCGAACTGCATGTACTGCTTGTAATTGAGATTCACACTTCTCGTCATCCTCAAATTGTGCGTTAGGGAGCAGGCCTTCATTGAGCCGCCAATGTTTTGCTCGTAAATGCCCATAAGAACCGGCACCATGTACAAGAATAACGTCAATGCCATTCTTGTGGCAATCTGCTACGGTATCAGCGAGTTGTTCTAAAATTTCGAGATCTGGAGTGCAAAGGGATGATTTTTCGGTGATGAGCCCGCCACCCCATTTGATGACTACACGATCACGCATGAATCGACCAAGGGTGAATGGCTCATGAGTATGACCCTTGATTTTCATCCAAATCACCGTTTTTTCACCAAGCATTGATGACCCACCGAGTCAACCAAGGAATATGTCCGACGGTCCATCGCTGAGTGACTTTATGCGCCATCTCCAAGCGGTTCTTGAGCAATCAGAAGAAATTGCTGATAGAACGGAACGAGAATCTCGGCAACTTCAAATTGAATCTGCGATTCAAGAAGCAATTATTTTTGGAAACCGTTTCCGTGAACTTCTTGAGCAGGGTATTGACCCTCTCCATATCGTTCATCCAGCATCACGAGATGATGCTCCACAACATGTATCGAAACTCGACACTCTGAGTTTAAGTGGTTCCCATTGCCAAGATTGTGGGGCACGACTTGAGAATGATCTTGATTTCTGTCCTTCATGTGGAGCTAAGCGATAATCACTCTTCTTCTTGCTCTTCAAGTTCCCATTGGGCAATTATTTCCAAAATCATTGGGTCATCTGCCTCTATTCGGTAGAGATATTCACCTGGCATTTCGTCAACGAGGAAGACTGTCTTGCCAGCACGGTAGATGATGTGTCCGTCGGCAATTGCCCGAACGGTGTCAATCTCAAGAATGGCAGGACGGTTAATTTGAGACGAACCTTTGTATCCAGCTTCCATTGCGTTTGAGATGCTGCGTGAAAGGTGGATGTGCTTTCGATCTCCTGTTGTGATTCCAAGTTCTGTAATCGTCTCGACTTGTTCTTCTTCGCAAGGCCAATACAGTGCTTCTGGGATTTGGTCTGTGGGCAGGTCGAGTTCAAGTTCAATCGAATGTCCATATGTTGCACGAATCATGTCACCCTCAACTTGGTATCTGCCTTTGTCATCTGAATTTGCGATGGCAGAAAAGTGCCATCCTCTTAACCAGTGGTAATGACGGCGTTGTTTTGAAATTGCTTCAGACAATTCACGACTGTTGACCCATCCGTTGATGTCCATTTCTACATTGAATTTTTCTGGGGCGTGTCGCAAAACAAGTGCAAGCATACGTCCAAGAGAATTTGCTTCCCGGTCGCTCATGATGAATTTACCTTCTTCGTTGCACTCATGGCAATTAGGACCGGTGAAGAATCCGTTGTTTATTTTACATGACCGTTCTCGACATTGTCGTAGCATATTTTGGGGGGAGTGTAGCGCGTTCTTAGACTCTACGGGTAGTTCCAACGGTTTTCGCACTTGATTTTGACCGACTTACTCAAGTGCCGAGTCCTCTTGGGAGTGTCATGGTTGATGTAGCCGTCATTGGTGCTGGCCAAACAAAGTATGGTAATCATCATCTTGGTTTGAAGGGAATGTGGGCTGAGGCTGCTGAAAATGCTTTTTCCAGTGTCGACAAAGATTTTGATCCACGGCAGGTCGATGAAGCATTCATAGGCAGCGTTGCATTTGGAGGAGCACAGCTTGGAAATACCGCTGCATTGCTGACCGAACACTCTGGTTTGGATGGCATTCCAGTTCGTCGTGTTGAGAATGCATGTGCTTCTTCTGGTTTTGCTTTGAGAGATGCTTGGATGGCCATCAAGAGTGGCCAGGCAGACATTGTTGTCGCAGGTGGTATTGAAAAAATGAATGACCTTTCTGCCGAAAGGAAGCGATTTTGGCTTGGAGTCTCTGGAGATACCGAATGGGAACGTCTTGCCGGTCTTACTTTCCCGGGAACATATGCCTTGATGGCGAGGCGTCATTTTCACGAGCATCAATCCTCACACGACGATTTAGTCCACATTAGTGTGAAAAACCATATGCACGGATTCGAAAATCAGCATGCTCACATACGTAAGCAGGTATCTTTCGAAAAAGCCGCAAGCGGATTTATGGTTGCAGACCCCTTGACGCTGTATGATTGCTGTCCCACTTCTGATGGGGCCTCATGTGTGATTTTGGCTGCAGATCATGTCGTTCAACGGTATACTGATGACCCCGTATGGATTCGCGCATCCGGTGCTGCATCTGACAGACTTGCTTTACATGACCGACCTTCAATCACTCAACTTGTTGCCACCCAAAAGGCATCACAGATTGCTTATTCTGCTGCTGGAATCACTTCGGACGATGTCGATTTAGCCGAGGTTCATGACTGCTTCACTGTTGCAGAACTGATGGCGACTGAGGATCTTGGCTTTGCTCAACAAGGAAAAGGAGGAATTTTTTCAAGAGAAGGCCGTGGTATTCTCAATCAGGGTTCGGTCTGCATTAATCCAAGTGGTGGACTCAAGTCGAAAGGGCATCCATTAGGAGCTACGGGTACTGGACAGGCCGTTGAAGTTTTCAAGCAACTGCGTGGGACAGTTGAGCAATCACGCCAGGTACGTGATGCGGAGATTGGTCTTACACACAATGTTGGTGGCTCTGGTGCAACATGTGCCGTTCACATCTTTGGGAGGGATAAAAATGAGTGAGACTCTCCTTTGGAAAGGATATCTGATTGCCGATAACGGTGAATCACTTTTCATTCAATCACCCTATATGTTGAATGAAAAAATAGTCTATGGCTCGGACAGTGATGAGACCACAATGGCGATTGCTGCAATTCAATTTTGGAAACAGACTGGACGAACTCTTGATTCGGTCCACCTTCCCTCTTCTGTTGACGCATCAACCCTGTTTTTGGCGACCGGTGTTGATTCGATTCTTCGTAATGATGACCTAAATTTTGATGATATCAAGTGGAACATTCTGTCTGGTGAAGAAGCAACCCTTGTTTTGGCAAGTACTGATGCACAAAACTTTGAGTTTGAGTCTCCGGAAAATGTTGAACTCATCGATGAACAATTCTACAATGACATTTGTGAAGCTTGGGACAAAGAGTGCGCTGAAAGCCACGTTTCACAGGGTGCCTACGTCTCGAAATCTCAGTATCTTGAAGGTGCCCGAGCACGCTTGTCACTTTCCTCACAAAAACTTGGAGATGGTTTAATTTGGCCTCCTCGACAATTGGATTCATCAGGTCAACGCATCCCGACTGAATCGCATTCACTTACTGGAGTTGCTAGCATCGAATCTTGGACGAAACTGAGCGCTGCTGGAGCGCCTTCCGAATTTTCACTTCGAGCGCCTATTCTTGGTGGAGTTCAAACCCTGCTCGTACGTTTTGAACAAGGTCCTCGAGGAGTTTTCCTTGTCTGTGACGATGTCGATTATTCTCCGCAAATTGGCGATGTAGTTGAGTTTTCAGTGCGCCGAATATACGGCCAAGAAGGAATAATTCGATATGGATTGAAAGCCCTTCCCAAGTGAGATTTTGATGGCATGGAATCTCACTTTACCTCTCCAAAGCCTTGATAGAAAGGCATTGGTGTGGATTAAACATGGCGGGCTTTGGCAATATACGAAAGGGTCGACGCGAAGCAGTCGACAATCTTGGATATACCGAAGGTGGAGATTGCCCTCGTTGTGGTGGCGAAGCCCAACCATCAACCATGAACGGATACCTTTCATGTGTTTCATGCCAACACGAATGGCAAGACCCAAATTATGTGAGTGAATCTCGTTCAGTTGAAATTCCGACATATCATCAAGACAGTGAAAAAATTGAGGAATTTAAGCGTGAAATCGAGTCTGGAAGTTTGGCAGGTGTGCTCGGTGTCGAAAAGAATCTCTCCAAGAAGCAGGAAGAATCACTTGCACGACTTGAGGATAAATGGATGACTGGTATGAAAGGTCACTTTAACACAGCTACTGAAGAAAGAAAACCACTCATGATCAGTTTCGATGACGATGACAACATCGTATCAACCGAAGTTGCTGCGCTCACCGTTGTTGCAAATGGATTTGATGGCGGTGAAGAAATTCGCTTGGAATATCCTGGGAGAGGAACTGAATTTTATTGCTTTAATGTCAATGACCCAAACGGTTGGAGAAGAGGACGATCAGCAGAAGATACTGCTCGCTCAATTGCCACTACAATTACCAATAACTCTGAATTGGTCTTCGCTACATTGGAAGGAAATCGCATCTCTTTTGAACTTCGCAGTGATGACCTCAAAGCAGAATCATTGGTTCTCTTTGTAGACGACCCAGGTGGCACAGATATTGTTGCAGAAAAAAATGGCGTTATACTCGATGCCCGTAACCTCCAAGACTTCGAGGACTATCGAAGCATTGTCGAACTGGTCTTAGAGGATGGGATCATTTCACCAAGCGAGGACCAGCTTCTTTGGTCCATGCGGCAACAACTTGGAATCGATGATGTTTATCACGTTCAAATGGTTCTCGAAATGTATGGTCAAGACACTCTCAAAGAGTGCACATCTTGCGGTAAAATGGCTCAACTTTATCCCGAATATGCCGCATGGTATTGTCAGGCCTGTGAAGAATGGTGCTAAGTGAAAATAATCTCACAATTTGGCTTCTTGCACCCTTTCTATAGAATTGCTTTATTGGCAGTTCCTAAAATACTGTTCTCACACGGTAGGCATTCTTCATAAGGTAGTTCGCAATGGCAAGGATAGGCGAGCGCTATGGCAGAAGACATATTGTATATTGGAATTGATTTGGGAACCTTCCGTTCCGTAATGGTATCATCAGATAGCCATGAAGAAGAAGAACTCACTGTTATCGGAACTCCAAAAGACCCGATTGCACGAAATTTCCTCAAGCGTGACGTCCTTTTCGGAGAAGAAGCACTCAAGAACAGGCTCGCATTGAACCTTTTCCGACCTTTAGAACTCGGTGTCATTAAGGATACGCAAGAAGACCGAGAATTCATTGCGCACTTCATTACTCATCTTATTGGCTTGTCCGATCCTGAGGACTATGACCGTGTCGTTGCTGTCATCGGAGCTCCAGCTGAAGCGAGTTATGTTGACAAGACTTCTATTTTTGATGCTGCTGCTGGTTCAGTCAACGCCGCTATGATTATTTCTGAACCCTTCGCTGTTGCGTATGCACTTGACATGATCGAACACACTCTTGTCATTGACATTGGGGCAGGTACCGCTGACCTTTGCCGAGTATACGGCACAATACCTGGTCCTGGCGACCAAATGCACACTGGGCACGCAGGAGACTTCATCGACCGAGAAATCATCAAGGAAGTTCAATCCAAGTACAGCGGTGCTCAAATTACCAAGGACATGGCTCGTCGCTGGAAGGAGCAGTATTCCTTCGTAGGTTCCGCATCTCCTGATGAACCCGTGATGGTTGACTTTTCGATTGAAGGAAAAGCAATGAATCTTGACATCACTGATTGCATTCAACGTGCGTGTGAATCCATTGTCGACCCTATTGTTGAAAATGTTAAGGAATTGATTGCGGGCTCAAATCCTGAATACCACGATGAATTCCGTCGAAATATGGTTCTTGCTGGTGGTGGATCTGGCATCAAGGGTCTCGGTGCAATGATTGAACGCAAACTCTCTGATATGGGTGACGTCAACGTCCACGTAGTCGATGACCCGGTTCGCCTTGGTGCAATGGGTGGTCTTCGACTTGCTATGGAAGTCCCTGAAGAGATGTGGAAGAACCTCACTCTCGCAACCCGCTGAGCCCTTCGAATCGGGGTTAAGACTTCTTCGCGGAGTCGAACATACTTATTTGTATGAACTCTACTAATTATAGGCGTGGATACGTATTTCGAACGATTTTTGGGTCACCGTGTTGATGAGAAATTACGAGTTGTTTGCATTCGGGCAGCGATCGTTGGTTTTCTCACTCACTTACTGATCTGTTTCTTGTATCAGTTCGAATGGATTGACTTGTCAGAAAAAACAAGTGGACTTTTCGATTCATATCTTGATTCGTTGTATACTCCTTTTTCCATTTTCTTGGCCTACGAAGTGTACGAGCTCATACGTACAATTCCCAAGTCGTTCACCAATTCTATCGGCAAGCAGTTTGAAATCATCACTTTACTCGTTGTTCGCGATATTCTCAAGCGCTTATCGGATATTGATGCTTCAGTTTCTTCATCGATCGATGAAAGTATCTCGATATTGGCGATAGAGTGTGTTGCCTTTGTCGTTCTTTTCTGGACTGCTCTCTACTTCACTAATGCTCGACGAGACATCGGCGCGAATACGGGCGGAATTGTGGACTTGAAGAACTTCATATCCCAGAAAAAACAACTCGCTCTTCTTCTCTTGTTCATTTACATCGTTATCGCAGTATACTCTCTTTCAACTTGGTCTGTTTCTCTTTTCGAGGGTGACGGTAGTACAAATCGAATGATTTTCTTCTTGGATTTCTTTACCGTTCTCATCATGGCCGACATACTCATACTGCTTCTTTCGTACCAATATATTACTGATTTTTCTCATCTTGCAAGAAATACTGGCTTTGTTTTGTCGACAGTCATACTGCGTGTTGCAATCGCAAGCCCGGGTATCTCAGGAGCAATATTATTCACGCTTGCTGGATGCTTAGCATCATCAGTACTTTTTTCTGGAACATTGTTCTACAGAAATGATTCGACTCATTTTTCTGAATCAGAATGAGAGAATGCTTGGTTAATACCATCGTCGAAATTATCGATCAATAGGTCTTGGCGAGAATCACACGACGCTTGGTCATCTTACCACTCATGTGGCACGGGATTTCATCAGCGAATTCATCTGTTGAATCTCCGAGGAACGTCATTCCAGTGGCACGCTCTATTGCTTCAGCATGTGCATCGGTTCCATCGAACGGGATTTGGTAGATTTTTCCATCTTCAATTTCAC
>CALCOP010000163.1 GCA_937897365.1 uncultured euryarchaeote | reverse complement strand
CGTCGTTTGTATCGAATTTGAAGTCGATGGAGATGGAAATGCTGCGGCCGCAGAAGACGCACCTGCTGCTGAACCTGAAGCAAAGCCTGAACCAAAAGCAGAACCTGCACCGGAACCTGCACCAGAACCTGCTCCTACTCCTGCTCCAAAACCCGCTCCTGCTGCAACGCCTACTGTTCAACGTGCGGCTGGAACAAAAGCACTGTCAAGCCCTGCTGTTCGACAGCGCGCACGCCAAGCCAACATCGACCTGAATCTGGTCGCAGGTTCTGGACCTGCTGGGCGCATCAGTCATGCTGACCTTGATGCACACATAGCTGGTGGTGCAAGTGGTGCAACCCGTTCTCGACCTATGGGTGCTTCTGCTCGAACTGCATTGAATGGAACTGAAGAAATCAAGGTCATTGGTCTGCGAAGAAAGATTGCAGAAGGCATGATCTCCTCATACTCGACCATTCCTCACTTCTCATACTTTGAAGAAGTTGATGTTACTGCTCTTGAAGAATTACGTCAACACCTCAACGCAACTCGCCCTGAAGGTGCTCCCAAATTGACATACCTGCCATTCATTATGCAAGCCTTGGTCAAAGCACTCGGTGAACGCCCAGAATGTAACGCTCTGTATGATGATGATTCAAATGTCGTTACTCGTCATGAAGCGATTAACCTCGGAATTGCTACGCAAACCGATCGTGGTTTATTCGTTCCAGTCGTCCAACATGTTGAGGCAATGGATATTTGGCAATCCGCTGAAGAAATGATGCGAGTCACAAGTGCAACCCGAGACGGCAAAGCAACTGCTGAAGACCTCTCAGGTTCGACATTCACCATTACCAGCCTCGGGCGACTCGGTGGATTGGGTGCAACTCCAATCATCAACAAACCTGAAGTTGGAATTCTCGGCGTTCACAATGCAAAAGACCGAGCAGTCGTGAAAGATGGTAACATCGTTATCCGTCGAATCATGAATCTGTCATCGTCTTGGGACCACCGTGTTGTCGATGGCCATGACGGCGCAAGCCTCGTGCAATTGGTGAAATCATACCTTGAACACCCAGCTACAATTTTCATGTGAGGTGCCAGAGATGCAAACGAAAAAATGTCAAGTTCTCGTCATAGGTGCTGGACCTGGTGGCTATGTTGCTGCAATTCGTGCAGGACAACTCGGACTTTCAACCATCATTGTTGAAGGCGAAAAAGCCGGAGGTACTTGCCTCATTCGTGGATGTATTCCGTCAAAGGCACTCATTCACGCTGCTCACCAATTTCATAATTTAGCAAAACACGCTTCAAAGGATGGACACATGGGAATCTCAATCCCTGGACCTGCCGAACTCAACATGAGTAACTTAGTTGGATGGAAAGAAGGAATCGTCACTCGACTGAACAAAGGTGTTGAGCATCTTCTGAAGAATGCTGGTGCTGAGTTGGTAAACGGTTGGGCCGAGTTCCAAGATGCAAAAACGGTCAAAGTCGGCGAAGGAAAAGATGCAATCATCATTCAGGCTGAAAACGTCATTTTGGCCAACGGTTCTGTCCCAATTGAACTGCCTTTCATGCCATACGACGACAATGTCATCTCATCTCGAGAGGCTTTGTCACTTGAAGAACTACCAAAGCATGTCGCTATTGTTGGCGGTGGATACATCGGTCTCGAATTGGGGATCACGTTCCGAATGCTTGGCTCTGAAGTTACAGTCGTCGAAGCAATGGACAGCGTACTTCCAATCTTTGACAAAGAAATTCGCAGACCGCTTGAAATCGCTATCAAGAAGCAAAAAATCAAGACGCACCTTGGCGTATTTGCCAAGGGAGTTGAACCAACGAAAGACGGTCGGACTCAACTCAATTTTATTGATAAAAACGAGAAAGATGAAGCAAAGATGCAAAATGTTGTGGTTGACAAAGTTCTGGTCACCGTGGGTCGTAAACCAAACTCAGCAGCACTCGCACCAACTGGAGTTGCTCTTGACGAACGTGGGTTCGTCAAAGTCAACGACCGATGTGAAACGAACATGCGTGGTGTATATGCGATTGGCGATGTCTGTGATTCTGGCGAAATGCTTGCCCATGTCGCCTCTTTCCAAGGAGAAATGGTTGCTGAAATTATTGCTGGTCACAAGCGAGCATACGACCCAGTCGCTGTTCCTGCCATCGTATTCACTGAACCTGAAATCGTTTCAGTCGGACTTTCGCCAGAAGAAGCAAAAGAAGCTGGTCATCCAGTCATTGTTGGAAAGTTCCCATTGGGAGCAAACGGTAGAGCATTGACACAAGAGGCGGAAAAGAGTGCTGGATTCATTCGAGTCTGTGCCCGAGAAGACGATCACCGCATCCTCGGAGTCCAAGGAGTTGGAACGCACATCAGCGAACTCGTTGGTGAATGGACGCTCGCTCTTGAAATGGGCGCATTACTCGAAGATATCGCTGGAACAATACACGCTCACCCTACCATGACTGAAATGACGCATGAAGCAGTTCTTGCGACACTTGGTCATGCAATTCACACTGCTTGACATTGAGAAGAGCCTACGGGTAAGGAAAAGAAGCGTGATAAAGAACGCACTCAGGGCCTTACCCGCAGGACTTGAGCATCCCCGAGTAATGATAAAACCGGTCGAGTGTGTATAAACTTCGATGTGAACATCACGAGCCGCAACTCAAACAGTCATCAGGACTGTCAAGTGAACAAGCAATTGCATCAAGACTCGAAATGTCTTCAGCCCGTTCTGCTAATCCGCCAACGGTTTGGTCTTCGGACTTCTTCGCTTCAACCGTAAATTGAATTGCATCTGCTGCGGCCTTTGTTCTCAAATAATACATTCCAGTCTTGAGGCCTTGCTTCCATCCGTAAAAGTGCATTGACGAAACTTTAGCTGCGTTTGCATCGACCATGTGAATGTTGAGCGATTGGCTCTGGTCGATGTAAGCACCACGGTCAGCAGACATGTCCAAGACATGACGTTGCTTGATTTCCCAAGTTGTTTTGTAAAGGTCTTTTATCGAATCAGGGATTCCCATGATGTTTTGAATGGAACCCTTGTGACGAAGGATTTCATCTTTCATCTCAAGTCCCCAAAGACCGACCTCAATGAGGTCACGGACAAGGTGCTTGTTCAAAACGATAAACTCGCCAGAAAGTGTTCGGCGAACGTAGAGATTTGATGTGAATGCTTCAAAGCACTCATTGTTTCCAAGTATTTGAGAAGTCGATGCAGTTGGCATTGGAGCAACCAGAAGTGAGTTACGCATACCATGCTCAACGATTTCTTGCTTCAAGGAAGTCCAATCCCAGCGTCCACTGTGATCGTTCATTCCCCAAAGATCGAATTGGAGTTCTCCACGGCTTGCTGGAGAACCTTCGAAAGTCGAATAAGGCCCCTCAGCGATTGCGCCGTCTTTTGAGGCGGTGCAGGCAGCAAAGTAAATTGTTTCAAAAATTTCTTTGTTGAGTTGTCGCGCTTCTGGACTCTCAAAAGGTAACTTGAGAAGTGCAAATGTATCTGCAAGACCCTGTACACCAAGTCCAATCGGTCGGTGTCGCATGTTTGAGTTTCGCGCTTCCGGAACTGGATAGTAATTGACATCAATGACTCGATTCAAGTTACCAGTTGCATGGTAGGTGACATCATAGAGAAGTTGGTGATTGAAGGATTGATTTTCAACGTCAACATATTTGTTGAGCGCAATCGATGCAAGATTACAGACAGCAACTTCGTCTCTTGCAGTGTATTCCATGATCTCAGTGCAAAGGTTTGACGAGCGGATTGTTCCAAGGTTCTTTTGATTGGATTTTTCGTTCGCTGCATCCTTATACAACATGTAGGGAGTTCCTGTTTCAATTTGTGATTCTACAATTTTGTCCCAAACGACACGAGCAGGAAGAGTTTCACGTGCCAATCCTTGAGCTTCATAGGATTCAAACAACTGTTTGAATTCATCACCGTATACATCTTGAAGCCCTGGACATTCATTTGGGCAGAAGAAGGACCAATCTGCGTTCGCTTCAACACGTTCCATGAACAAGTCTGGCGTCCAAAGTGCGTAGAAGAGATCTCGAGCACGAAGTTCTTCCTTACCGTGATTCTTACGCAAATCAAGGAACGGGAGAATATCTGGGTGCCAAGGTTCGAGATAGATTGCAATTGAGCCCTTGCGCTTGCCACCACCTTGGTCAACATAACGGGCTGTATCGTTAAAGACACGGAGCATTGGAACAATACCGTTACTTTGCCCATTTGTTCCTTTAATGTAAGAACCCTTAGAGCGGATTTCATGAATTGAAAGGCCTATTCCGCCCGCAGACTTTGAAATCAAAGCACATTGCTTGAGGGTATCATAAATCCCGTCAAGAGAATCCTCTTGCATCGTCAACAAAAAGCAAGATGACATTTGAGGAGTAGGTGTTCCTGAATTAAACAGAGTTGGTGTAGCGTGGGTAAAGTAGCCTTGGCTCATCAAGTCATATGTTTCCAATGCCTTGCTGATATTTGAATGGTGGATACCAACTGCAACTCGCATCAACATGTGTTGAGGGCGTTCTGCGATTTCTCCATTCAGGCGGAGAAGGTATGAGCGCTCAAGAGTCTTGAAACCAAAATAATCGTAATTGTGGTCACGGGTGTAATCAACATGGTTGTTGAGTGTTTCAGCATTTTCCATAATAACTGTGTAGACTTCTTCGGAGATGAGAGGTGCGTGCTTTCCTGATTCTGGGTCGATGTATTCGCGCAAGTCTGTAATGACGTCAGTAAAGACTGCCTTGGTCGAGCGATGGAGGTCATCGACACAAATGCGAGCTGCAAGACGGCTGTAATCTGGATGTTGGGAGGCAAGGGATGCTGCAGTTTCCGCTGCAAGTTGGTCAAGTTCGCGGGTCGTAACACCGTCATACAATCCTTCGATTGTCAATTTGGTGACGTGACCGGGGTCAATCCAGTTCGGATCTAAACCGTAGGTTAACGACTTGAGTTTATCGTGTATTGCATCGAAGCGAACATCCTCTCGTTCGCCTTTTCTGTTGACTACTTGCATTGTCATTTTTCTTCCTCCATTTATTCATGTATGATTGCACAATATCTTCGCTTGATTGAGTACGGTTCAAAAGTCTTCGTCTACAGAGAAGCGCTGTTGGACACTTCCGAGGTTGCCACCGTCTTTGACACCGGACTTCTGATATTCACCGACTCTCTTCTCGAAGAAGTTGGTTTTACCCTGCATTGAAATCATTTCCATCCACGGGAATGGGTTTGTAGCATTATACAATTTACTTGCACCTAATGCAACCATCAATCGGTCAGCGACGAATCGAATATATTCTTGCATAAGGTCGGCATTCATTCCGATTAAAGAGACTGGCAGTGCAGACGTGACGAACTCAATTTCAATTTCTACCGCTTCAGAAATAATCCTGTGAATCATATTTTCACCGGCTCCACGGAGCAGCTTGTTGTGAAGAAGACAAGCAAAGTCACAGTGCAGACCTTCATCTCTTGAAATGAGTTCGTTCGAGAACGTCAATCCAGGCATGAGGCCACGCTTCTTGAGCCAGAAAATAGCGCAAAAAGATCCGGAGAAGAAAATTCCTTCAACTGCAGCGAATGCTACCAGACGTTGAGCGAATGAACCCTTCTTGCGAGAGAGCCATCGCAAAGCCCAGTTTCCTTTCTTCTTTACAGAAGGTACGGTTTCGAGTGCGTTGAACAAATGGTCTTTTTCATCAGGGTCAGTGATGTATGCGTCGATCAATAACGAGTAGGTTTCAGCGTGGATGTTTTCCATCATAATTTGGAATCCGTAGAAACAACGAGCTTCGGCCCATTGAACTTCGTCAGCGAAATTAGTAACGAGATTTTCGTTGACGATTCCGTCACTCGCTGCGAAAAATGCAAGCACGTGCTTAAGGAAATGGCGCTCATTGTCACTGAGTGTCTTCCAATCCTTAGCATCCTCTGCCAAATCGATTTCTTCAGCTGTCCAAAAAGAAGCAGCGTGTAACTTGTACATCTCCCAAATTTCTGCTTGTTCGATCGGGAAAAGCACGAAACGGTCAGGAGTCTCTTGTAACATAGGCTCGATATGTTCCTGAGAAAGGTCGAGTTCAAAGCCGTCTGAAGTTGCTGCATTTTTGTCGTGATCGATTACCATTTGTGTTCCCCCTCGTATGTTTCTCGCGCTGGATTTTATTTGCCTTCCGAGGAAGTGTATAATGTACACCCATAAAACCAGATGTCGCGTGACGGTTTTGCAAGAGTTTAGGGAAACCTAAAATCCGCCTCAGTGGCCTGTAAGGGGGCTTTTTATCCACAGACTATAAAGGCCGGTTTTCAACTGTAAAAATTACACCGTCTTGAGGTGCGTTTCCACTCGAAACTTGTTTAAGTTCATCGAGGTTTTTGAAATGACGAAAACTATTTTTCAGAAAAGGAAGAGGAATCGGTTTGAATCCAAGTAGCATATGAATCAGAGGTCAACGCATTCCAAAAGAGAATTTGTGGAACCTCGTAAGGATGAACTTCTTCTATCTTTGAAATCACACTCTCTTTGTTCGCTGAGTGTACTTTAATCTCGAGTACCCATTCTGAACTGGATTCAATTTCACCTTCCCAACGATACATCGATTTGATTGTCGAATGCTGGACACATGAAGCGCCTGCTTCAAGTAAAACCTGAGAAAAAGATCCAACTTCAAACTCTTCCCAACTCTTTGGCAGAGTCGTTTGTATGATGATGACTGGTTCGCTCATGAACCTTGCAGAGCGTCGCCGCTCAAGAAACTATACGTTGAATCACTCGACTTTGCGAACGCTCACAGCGTTCGGTCCTTTCGGTCCTTCGCCGACTTCGAACTCGACGGTGTCTCCGTCCTGAATTTCGCCTTCGACTTCAGAGATGTGAACAAACAGGTCGTTTCCGCCCTCTTGTTCAATAAATCCGTATCCTTTTGTTTGGTTAAACCACTTGACTGTACCTTGTGCCACGAGGCCCGCTTTTTGTGATGGTATATTATCTAAGAGGGCAGTTTCTATTCTCACATGCTCCTTATCCCTATCTTGTCATCAAACGAGAACCTGATTCTTCGACGATTATGCATTCGAACTGAAAAAATGGGAAAATCTTCATGAAGAGAGTGAAGAAACCCGTATCATGGTCGCAGAGTTAGTCTTACCCGCTGTTGAAGCAATGGGTGATTTCATGGATGCAGAAGAGAATAAATGGTGGGTCAAGCCACTAAAAGCGCTGATGTATATCGGTGTATTCTCAGTTATACCGTTGTATTTCTACTTCACTTAAGCACTGGAATCCATTGGTGCAGTCATGCTCCAGTCTGTAAGAGGTTTGTGCCAATCTCGTATTTGATCAGTTTCAAGGCGAAATTGCATTCCCTGACCTGGTTCAATATCAAGGTCCATCATCGAGAAAGGAATGCTCAGTTCGTTGCTCCGAAAGGTGTCATCAAAGAGAATCTCTTGGTCAACGACTGCTCCATCAACAGTATGTTCCAAAATCACCCGAACATGGCATTCCTGCAGAGGGTTTCGCATCGAACAAGATTCACTGCTCCCGTCGTGTTCTACGGTAACTACGCCCTCCATAGAGACAATACCTGCTGATGGTCGCAAATCGATGACGGTCGATTTGGCCGTGGGTGCACAAACGCATTCCATATTATCGGATTCAACGTTTGATTGCAAATCAACAGTAACTTCAACGGTGGAAACTTGAATTGATTCTGTAGAAGTTGATGTTGCGGTAACTGTATAGTGGCCAGGAGAGACATAAGTGTGCGTAGATGTTGGCCCGGTAGAAACCATTCCATCTCCAAAATCCCAAGTTACAATTCCGGCAGCATTGTTGCTTTCAAAGGTGAATTCGTGAAGAATTTCTGTGATGACGTCTTCTTCATTGTTATCACCGTCATCAACTTCTAAGAGCGTGAATTGATTGATGCCGTAAACCACTGGAGCATCGATAGAAAAAGGCTCATTAGCGGATGAAGAAGACGATACCATCGAAGTGAGTGCTGCACCTGAAGCGGCTCCAAGAACAACCAAAAGAACAAGTGTTGCTACGGATATTGAGTACTTCATAGGTCGAATTGTGCAGGTTGACTTATCAAAGTCTGTTTCTACAGTATTCTTCGATTGCAGGATATGGAAATCGAATAGAACATATAAATAACAAACTGAATGAACATTCACTATGGCATTGTTCGGGTCAATAACGTTCGAGCAACTCTTTGCTGCTGCCATATTCCTGTATATTGCAATCAAAGCCTTTGACGCCTTATTTGGAGGAGATGGGCCAATTCGAAAAAGAATTTTTGCAGGTCTTACTACTCTTGTAATTGTTATCGTAATGGTGTTTTGGTCTGCAGATTCAGAACTGAGCGAAATCGATTATGCTGAGCTTGATCGAGATGAAATTGAAGTGTGGTTCGTCTACGATGGATTCTATGAATTGGACATGTTGTCTGTGACCGTCACATTAGACGGAGAAGTATATTCGTGCGCTTTCGAAGATCTCTCTCAACCATGTTCGTTTACGGTTGAACATTCCGTTTCAAATTCAGAAGACCCTTGGGATGAGTTCTGGGATGGTGAAGAAACACTCTATGTTGACTTGCAAAATACTCGAAGAGACGCTTCAGCGTCCCTAAATATAGAATATGATGGGATGGTTTTCCCAGGCAGTAATCGGGTAATTTACCTGTCTTGAGGGAGCGTTTTGAATGACGCATTTCTGAGTTCATAAAGGGTTGAATGCAGTATAATTATGGAAGGAAATGATGCAGAAAAAGACCGTTTGAAAGCCATTCGTGAGAAACTCGAATCACACATAATGTCAACATTTCAAGGCAGGGAAATGTGGTATCATGAAAAGAGATTACAGTACAAAGGAACACCAGACATCACCACTGATGCATGGGGTGTCACCGTTCATTTCGAATGCAAACGGGGACGTCCCGTTCACCTCAGTGGACGATGGGATTTTATCATCGCTTACGCAGATTATATCGGTGCAGCATATGCAGGTTGGGGTCTCAGTTTTGAATGCCCACATCCCGAATGGGAACAAGAACACGATGAAGATGAGAAGTAAAGCAATCCAACGAAGATGCTATCAATTGATAAATGAATGCTTCATGGGAAGAATTGTGTCAGAAAAGCGCGTCTTGAAAAAGATGAAAAAACTCGCTTCGAGGATTAACAGTCAAATTGAGACTGTTCGTGACATTGTAGAAGATCTCGAAATTGAGTTTGAACTTCTTCAAACCCAAATCTCCAAACTTGAAGCGAAGAAAGGTTCACGTCGACGGGATGATGAAGAAGAGGTTATCGATATCGAAAATACTTCATCTGTTACTGTCAAGCCGAAGTTTTGAATGCCCACACCCCGAATGGAAGCAGGATTCGGTTAAGAGAAGTAGTAGAGCAATCCAATGAGGATGGCGACGTCGGCAACAATCATGAACACTTTGAGTGGCAAAGGTAGACTTTTGAAAAAATGAAAGATTCTTTTCTCTTCTCGCTCCATAACATACGCTCTGTTCATTGTTTTTTTATGCTTGTTGCAGTTACAAAGTATTCATTTTTCTAAAAAACTCAACAATTACATACCAGTTCATCCACCGATTCGCATGGATGCCTCAACGGCCCTTGTTCAGTTATTGGGGATAATTGGCATCGCATTGTTGACACCAGGGCCCAATCCGCTAACCTGTTTCGCCCACAGTGGAATGTTTGGAAAGAAGAGCAATACCCCGCTTATCATAGGGATGGCTACAGGAATAATCGCCATCGAATTGACGGTCGGTCTGGTCATTGATTCCTTACGCGAGAATACGACAGCATTGGTTGCTCTACATTGGATAGGGATGCTGTTCTTAGCAGCGATGGCTATCGGTATGCTTCGGTTCAACCCAGCCTCAATACACATCGAAGAAACAACATCCAAACTCGGATTCAAAACCGGTATTGCTATGCAATTTGCCAACGGTAAAGAATGGGCTTTCATCATCCTCATCATGAGTCAATACATTACCCCACTCGGAGGAGGAGTTACTGGAATACTCGTCATTATCAGCATCACAGTATCCATTTGCGTCGCTGCAATGTTCATTTGGACATACTTTGGTGACAAAGCCTCAAACTTTTTCAGCGACCCAGTAAAAGGACATCTGATTTTCAAAATCTGTGGAACCTTGCTCTCGCTACTCTGGGTGGCATTCCTAAAAACAGGGCCTGCAGTTTGAGCATCACTTCTTCTCGTCGTGTAGCTTCTTGGCTTGCTTTGCCCACTGGTCTCGCT
>CALCOP010000162.1 GCA_937897365.1 uncultured euryarchaeote | reverse complement strand
CATCTTTGACAATCAGTGGTTCTTCTAAGTACGCATCTTGTCCTTGAGGCTTTAAGAACACCCTCATGAATCCGAGATTATCGTAAATGAAATCCTTCAATTCGTCAAGTCCGATGTCTTTGAATGCAGAAATCCGCATGACAGGCCAATCTGCAGGAAGCGCTTTTCGAGCGCGAATGATTTCTTCTTCACTTGCAATATCAATTTTATTGATGGCAATTACTGCTTTTTCGTAGATTCTATTTTCTGCTAAACAATCCACAATTTGTTCCGCAGTAGTGTCATTCCGAAGTGTAACTATCGCTGACGTGTAGCCAAAAGAGCGGATAATTTCACTCATCTCTTCATGACTCAAGTGTGTCTGTTCGACCGTAGTTCGTACATCGATACCACCGCGTTCCGTTCGCTTGATAAATACTGGAGGTTTTGTTTCGTTGAGCCTCAATCCCGCGTTATGCAATTCACGGTGCAAGACATTGAAATGCGCATCTTGAAACGGGTCAACAATATACAACACCATGTCAGCGCTACGAATAACATTCAGAATCTCTCTTCCCCTTCCTTTTCCTTCAGCAGCACCCTTGATTAGTCCGGGTAAATCCAGAATCTGGATTTTCGCACCACGATGTTCCATTACGCCTGGAATACATGTGAGTGTCGTGAATGCATAGCCAGCAGATTCTGAATGAGCATCGGTAACTTTTGAGATTAGTGTTGATTTTCCAACAGAAGGAAATCCGACTAAAGCAACCGTGGCGTCACCCGATTTTTTGACCTCAAAGCCTTTTCCGCCTCCGCTTGCCTTTGAGTGGGCATGTGCTTTTTCTTCCTTGATTTTCAGTTGAGCAATTTTGGCTTTCAATTTGCCAATGTGCGCATTTGTTGCTTTGTTTTTTTGTGTTTTATCAATCTCGGCGCGGATCAGTTCGATCTGCTCCTTAATTGTCGCCATCACAAAGCCTCTATGTACCTCGTACGGACCGTTCTTCTTGAATGCTCTTCTCTTGGGGAGGTGGATTTCCATCTTTCAAATCTTCATTGGTAAGCCGATGACATCAAACGAGACGGCCGTTTGGATTCCAACATGGGCATCGAAATGGTTCTACTGCTTGTCGATGAACCGTGTTTGAAAAATTTGCTCCAGCAAACATGGGAGCAACTCTATGATGGGATGGAAAAGGGAAAGTTTCGTGATAACAGGCCCGCATATGACCCTCGATTAAAACGTGCTTTTGACATCGATTGTGAAGCAGAAATCTTGGATTGGATGGATTCAGTCAACCCTACTCAATCTGACTCGGTGATCGAAGTTTTGAAATCAATCCCGGAAGGGTCACAAGGTCTCCTTCAACTCATGGAATGGTCGAGTCCCGGTGCATGGGAAGTTTGGGAGGGAAGGGCTTTTCTTTATCTTGACGTTGCATTAAAGAGGACAATATCAAGCAGTGATGACTTGTATTCTGAAGAGACATGGACACAACTTATTCGTGAACTCAACGGACTACCTGAAGATGAGTTTTCTGAAGCGGTTTGCTTGGATTGGATGGACCGTCGAAAGGAACTCGGAGAGACACTTGATGAAAACGAAGACCCAAAGATTGTTCCAACCTTTGAAGCCCATGACCGTGCATCACGAGCACTTGTTTACACGATAACGCTCTGTAACAGCAAACCGGAGTTGCTCGGCATTCTTGGAAGAGAGCATTTGAACGCTGATTTTTGGGGCCATGGAAGGTGGAATCTTCGTCAGTATCTTCTCGATTAAACGAGGGGTTCAAAGACTGGTTCTGTAACCCGTGACATGATGAGTGACGAGTTACCTTCTGAAGAGCCTGATGAAAATCTCAGTGATAGTGATGATTCAATTCCGGTCATTGAAGAAGGAATGGAAACGCTTGACTTGGCAGACTCCGTGGAAGTAGAAGAATTGGATCCCCTTGAAGAAGCCCTCTTACGTGCTGAAAAAGCAGAAAAGGAAATTGCTTACAAAGACGCAGAAATACAAAATGTCAGAAAACGATTGATGGCTGAGAAGTCTGAACTCATTCAATACAGTGGCATGGGACTTGCACGACGCATGCTCACCGTACTGGGTGATGTCGATCGTGCATTAGATAACTTGGATGACGAGGATACATCAGCTGTTGCTCAAGGATTGCGATTGTTACGAAACAAAATGTGGCACGAACTTTCTGCTGATGGGGTTACAGCAATTGAAGCTAAGAACCAAGCTTTTGACCCTGCAAAAATGGAGGCTATTACAACAATTCCTGCATCAGAAGCATTCCCATCGGGGCATGTTGTTGATGTCTTAGAGTCCGGCTACATGTACAAACAGCGAGTTCTTCTTGCCGCTCGTGTTGTCGTAGCTTCTGAAGAATAGTTCCACAAGTTTCTTGTGTGAAGATGTTTTGATACAACCATGGTCAAGAAACTCGCAAGTAAGGCTGCCGGTGCCGCAGGAAATGCTGCAAAGAAAGCAGCAAAGACTGCAGCAACCTCCGCAAAGAGACAGGTTATCGATGAGGTCACTAAGCCGGTAAAAGACGCTGCGAAGGAAAAACTCTCCAATGTTGCCACCCAAATGAAAGCCAAGGCCGAAGAAAAGATGAATCAAGTTGCAAAAGAGCAGCTCAAGAAACAGGCTAAAAAGAAATTGTTCAGAAAATAATTATCCAGCATGTACTCCGGTTTCAAAAGTTGAAAGTCGGAAGAGTGCATCGTTTTGAATAAGCCATTCAATAACAACTTGAGGAATACTTGATTTGAGTACTTCTCGAACAGCATCGTCATCGTATACAGTGGAAAGCATTTTTGCAGTCTGCCGAACCCTCCATCCTTCAAATTGCTCGCGCTGCATCATTGCTGGTTCTCTCACTTCAAACCCCGCATCACGATACAGTTGAGAGGTTGACTCATCCGTGGTAACAAGAATTCCATCACCATGACTCTTGCGGGCGTGTTCAACCCAGTTTGGTGGATCATGAATATCGTCTATTGCAACGATATCTGCATCAATATTTTGTTCCGATTTCCATGCATTAATCATCGCGGTTCTCTCATCAGCAGTCCAAGGGTTGTTCGGTTCCCATCCTGCCTGTTGAGAACCAATAGCAATGACTAACTGGTCATCTTCTCCGACGAGTTCATATGCCGAACGTATCAGATATTCATGCCCATTGTGAAAGGGTTGAAAACGCCCCAAAACGATGTATTTGGCCACACGTTCACCTCAAGCAAAGTAAGATTCAACATCGGTATCGGGAAGTGTTAAACCGAACGTTTTGAAACAGTCGATCATGCGTTTACACCCTTCAATCATTTCTTCGACTGGAGTCTCTCCCATTGAGCCAACGCGAAACATCTTGCCCTTCAAATGGTCTTGAGCACCAATCACTTGGGTGTTAAAATCATCCTTTAAACGGCTCCTCCAAGTATCATCGATTCCATCCGGGTAGAGGACTGCAGTTACAGTATTACTTCTTTGGCTTGAATCTGCCAACAGTTCAAATCCGAGTTCTAAAAAGAGTTTACGGACTCCTTTTGCCATTTTTTCACACCTCAACCATCGTTCAGAGTTTGTCTCTTGTTTCAGAGATTCAAGTGCGGCACTCCAACCCATTGCTAAATTAATTGCGGGAGTCCAAGGTGTCTGGTCGTCCGAGCCTTTTTTGAGAGCTGAAACTAAATCGAGGTAATAATTTGGATTTGAGTCACCTTGATCACGAATGGCATGGACTCGGTCGATGAAATTAGAATTGATTGCAATCGCTGCGATACCAGAGGGTCCTGCGGTACATTTTTGCGCGCCAACAACAACCGCTTCCGCATTCCATTGTTCAGGGTGAACAGGCATTCCGCCGACAGAAGTAATTCCATCGAGAATAAACGAGGTTTTGTGTCGAGCACACATTTCTGCAATAGCGGCAGCATCCTGAGTGATTCCAGTACTCGTTTCATTGTGGCATATCAAGAGCGATTCATAGCAACCTCGCTCTAATTGTTGCTCTAATTCATACAAATCGAACGCTCGTCCCCAGTCATATTTGAGGTGCTTCACATTGCAGAATCTTTGACACATTTCAGCGACTCGCTCACCAAACTTACCATTTGTTGGAACCAAAACTAAATCATTGGAGCGAAATCGGTTGGCGATGACCATTTCCATAGCAGCAGTGCCGCTGCCAGAGACGACGACGACCTTGTAATCGTCATCACCTGACCAGGATTGAACCCCTCGCGTAGGTTCCGAAGGTGCCAAATTAAATGCGTTGCGGAGCCCGGAATTAAGTTGGGCCATGACATCTCGATATTCTGTTCCACGTGCAGTGATTACCGGAGTTGCCAGAGCATTGAGGCATGGTTGACCCATTCGTACTGGCCCTGGGACGAGGAAACAGTCTTGGCTGATGTCCATTGGTTGTTGCAAGACATGGAGGTTCTTCAACTGCATGGCTGTTCTGTCTGGGGCAAGTGTATTGTCCTCACGTCGTTGAACTCTTAGGTAAGCGCCTGTAGGGCATACCATGGTGCGTGTCGGCCTCGCAATGCTTCAAGGTGCCCGCCATGAGCATGTTCAAGCATTGAACGCTGCTGCAGCCCAACTCGGCTGTGATTTGGAAATAGTTGAATTGCGTAGGGGTTCAGAAGTAGACCAACGCCTTGACTGCCTTGTCTTGCCAGGTGGTGAATCAACTGCTATGCGAAAAGCGAGTCGAAGTGAATCTCTTCTTTCAGCACTCTTTTCTTGGATGGAGGCTCACCCCAATCGACCCGTCCTTGGCACATGTGCAGGTGCAATTCTGCTTGCGAATCCGGGTGAGGGGAAACGCTCTTTTCTGAGAGCAGAAATATCTCGGAATGCTTGGGGTCGTCAGCGTGATTCATTTGAAGGCAATGTTTCTCTTTCATTAGAAACACCCCCCGGAGGCAGTGTTTCATCCCAAAACACACCTCGTGACCAGTTCAATCATCAACCACTGCCCGTTGAAAGTTCACAGAATACTGAAGATTCCTCAGTGTTTCCCGGCGTATTCATTCGTGCGCCAAGATTCGTTCAGACCAGCATACATTGCATCCCTGTGGCCTTTTTAGATGATGAAGTAGTTGGAGTTCAAGATGGTTCATATTTGGCTTTGACCTTCCATCCTGAACTTACCAACGATTATCGATTTCATCGCTGGCTCCTCCACAAGTGCTATTCGTCCGATAATTCATGAATACAAGCGAGGGTTTGAAACCTCGATGGTTACAGGGTTGTTTGAGTACAATGACTGTTTCATTGCCGATGGCAACCGAAATTCTCCCTGCAGAAGTGGGCGAGGCTGAAGGTTGTGTGCAGTGTCAGCGCGGCAGTAAGCTCGTTTTATTCGTCACTGGAAAGTGCCACTGGGGTTGTGATTATTGCCCCCTCTCAGACAATCGAAAAGAAACACCTGACATGTTTGCGAATGAACGTCGCTGCTCATCTTGGGGTGAAGTCATTGAGGAGGGTCATGCAATGAGGGCCACTGGTACAGGCATTACTGGCGGCGATCCGATGCTCGACATGGAGAAATCATTGGAGGCAATTCGTCAACTTAAGGCTGCTTTTGGAAAAGAACACCACATTCACCTTTACACATCGATTCCTTTCCAGGTTAATCGTGCAGCAGATTTCGGTTCGGCTGGTCTTGATGAAATTCGTTTCCACCTTCTTGATGGAACTTTGAAAAAGTATCTTCCTATTATTCAAGCATGTTCTGAAGCAGGAATTACTGTGGGAATTGAATTGCCTTGCGAACCTGATAAAGAAGAACAATTGTTTGCCTTACTTGAAGAACTTCATGAATCCCCGGTTGACTTTCTCAACCTCAATGAATTAGAAATAACAGTAGGTAATCAAGAAAATATGGATGTTCGAGGATTTAATCTGAGTGGCGGAATTACTGCTGCTGCTGAAGGTTCAGCCGAATTAGCACTCCGTTTGAAAGAGGCCGCAAAAGAAATGAATTTCCATCTCAAGTTTTGTTCGGCCCGTTACAAAGACGCTGGGCAACTTCGAGCACGATTCCGTCGCAGAGGCCAAGCAAATCTTCGACCTTACGAAGTTTTGAGTAACGACGACACCATACTGTTTGGCTCAATCCCCACATCTCTCGAGGATGCGTCTGAGGATGTTGCAGAATTGCGAGAGGAATTTGGAGTCGCTGCTGGCTGGATTCGATACGATGCTGAGCATCGAAGAATCGAAATGCCACTTTCTCTTGCAGAGGAGCTCGCAGATCTTGTCGAGGTCCCCGTCCATCTTATCGAAGTCCATCCAACTCATGACCGTCTTGAAGTGGGCTTAGTTCACTTGAATCCTCACCGCTGAACGCCTCGAAGGGGAGGCTTATATCGCCCCAACTTTACGACAACATACCTAGGGCTCGTGGTCTAGGGGTTATGACGTCGCCTTCACATGGCGAAGATCGCCGGTTCAATTCCGGCCGAGCCCATTCAACTCATCTTGTAAAATGATTGAATCCATTCTGCAACATCCCGCGTGGTGACTTAGGGTGAAGAGATGACTCCTCGGCGTTTTAGGGGGTCCTAAACTTTAGATACTACCGCCAATTCGCAAAGAATGTTCGTGATATCTATGTATAACAACCTGCTCAAATGTTTATTCGTCGTTTTCTGCTTTTCATCTGCTGGATTTGCTGGATGCCTCTCTAATCCGGTATCCTTTGACAAGTGTGAAGATGACTCTAACTGTCTAACAATCGCATTCGAGGCGAAAGAAGAATACCGTAACAGCGATGAAAATCCACAAAAGATGGCGGACCACCTTGCAGAAATTCTTGGTATGGAAGTCGAAATCTATCCCGTTAGTAGCCCTGCAGCAACAATTGAAGCCTTGCGCTTCGGTCATGCTGACATCGGTTTCTTGGATGGCGGTGCTGCTTGGTTAAGTTGGCAACTCTACGGACTTGAAGTTCTCGGAGCGGAACAAAAGGGAGATGGTCGACCGTTCTACAATGCTATCGCTTGGGTCCACAAGGATTCAGATATGGCTATGGCTGACAAAGACAATGATTCCTCCACAGACCCATTTGCATTGATGGCTGGTAAGACCTCCTGCCACACCTCTGCTCTTGGAAGCTCAGGAATGCTTCTTCCAATGGGATACCTCATTACAAATGAATACATTGAGGTCGTTGGCGATCCAGATGAAATTGATTCACTCAAAGACACGGTGACCAACCACTTCTCTGAAGATTCAAGTATCCCTGAAAGCGGAACCAAGTATTACCGTTACATAGGCTCTCTGCGATGCTTAGCTGAAGGCGGAATGGATTACATTTCATTCGCAAAGGACCCCACAGTTCCAAGTTATTGTGGCAATGAAGACCCAGACGACAATGAGGATTGGTGCTTTGAGGGCGAATTTAAGGATGTCAATGACTACTACGCTCTTCCAACATTCGGTAAGGCTCCAAGTCACCCAATCATGTTTAACCCTGATGTCCTTGACTCAACCAACGTTTCTGCACTTCAAGATGCCCTTGCTTTAATGTCGACCACAACCACGGGGCAAAGTGTTCTCGACGATGTTCTCAGCACACCCGGAATCACCATCATCAACACAACAGATCACCTTGGTAACTACGGAAATCTAATTGACGGTGTTCCTGGCATTGAAGCATACTTTACACAAAAATACGGACTGTGAGTGGACAATCTGTGTCTCGCATTGCGTTTTTGCTGTCTGCTCTCTTGCTTACGTGCTCTTTGACTGGATGTTTCGGTGAGGAAGAAGAAGACACTGGCTTTCAGTGGCAAGAGAAGGTAGAAGTTCCTTGTGATGCTGAATTGGTACAGGGTCTCGTCTGCAAGGAATACCTTACCGGTTTCACAACACCTGTGGTGAGCATTCACCATCCTCAAGACCCTGAAATATGGATTGGTGACTTGAATGGAGTTATTTCAGCCTGGGATGGAGAGACACTTCGTGTGGTCGCTAATTTGTCAAGTTTCGTGAGTAATTGTCATATCGAACAGGGCTTACTCAGTTTCGTCTTCACTGAAGATTTCAACGAATCGAAGAAAGTTCTTCTTTCATATGTCGAACCTGGTGTCTGTGAAGGGCCCAATGAAGCGAAATTGGTTTTGTCCGATGCGACCGTTGAAGATGGAGTGCTGAACATCTCGTCTATACGTCCATTAAGAGAAGTCCCGCAGCCATTCCGCAATCACAATGGTGGCCATCTTCTCGGAATTGGTAACAATCAGTATCTTTGGGGTTTGGGCGACGGTGGAGGTTCGAACTCTCCAAATAAAACAGCTCAAAACCTAAGTTCGCCATTGGGTGCTATTCACTTGATGAAATACGAAAACGGTCAAGTGAATCCTGTGCTTGAAGACTCATCGAGAAATCCTTACATCCTTCATCATGGATTGCGCAATCCCTGGCGGTTTGATGTCGATCCATCAGGTGGATTATGGATAACCGATGTTGGTCAAAATTGCTTTGAAGAAGTTAACTATGTGCCACTCAATGAATCCCACAACTTAGGTTGGTCCATGCGTGAAGGATACCATGAGTTTGACCCAAATCTCGAATGCGGAAGTACACCGTTGAACAGTGATTCAAATTATACCGACCCAGTAGCCGTATATCCGCATGAAGGAGGTAATTGCTCAATCTCGGGTGGTGAATGGATGGATTGGGGTGCCCAACCTCTTCAAGGTGGATATCTGTATGGGGACTTTTGCACAGGGACAATCTGGGTAATCCGTGACCAAGGAGGTGTTTGGAGCAGTGAAGTCATCGCTCAAACCGGCACTATGATTGTGGGATTCGGACACAGTTTGGAGGATGATTTACTTATTTTCAGTTGGGCTGGAACGATTTATGTTCTTGAGGAAAGCGTGTCTTAATTATCGCTTTTGATCCTTAATCGACCAATTTTTACGTGACAGTCCTTCAAGGGCAACACCCGTGAGTAGCCCCCATATTTCGATGTTGTAAATCTCAAACAGAAACAGTGCAACCATTAGTAAAGATGCGAGAATCCAATGGTGAAACCACAGACCCTTTACACGAATGTGTATTGTAGTCTTCTCGGTTACAAAGCGTGCAATGACGTAACCAAGAAGAATTGCTATTGAATAGATTGCAAACTCCATGTGCAAGCCTGTATGCACAACTATTTTGCATCACCTCAGATTTCAACATCGAATCTTACGAACTGAGGATATTTTCAAGGGTAAGCATCATCCCATCATGTTCAAGTGTGTCATTGTGTAGTTGTAACCCATGGGACTCTTGCAACAGGCGGATTTCGGCGTGTTCCAAAGGTCTGAAACCTGGAAAGCATTTGGCATTGCAGCACTCATGTTTGCGACAATTTCCTTTGCCGCACTTTCTATGTTTGACAGTATGGATGATGTTTTTGCTTCAGATGCTGAACCTGCACCGATTCCAGATATTGTTTTCGAGTCCTTAAACCGAAGTGACATTGAGCAACCCCTTGCAAATTCAACCGGTTGGATATCCTTGGATGACCATCGAGGCAGCATCATCATTCTTGACCTCATGGCCCATGATTGCAGCAATTGCCATGCTGTTCAAGAACATCTTGAAAGTGAGATGGAGAATTGGTATTCAATGGCCAACGCATCTGGAAAATCCCTGAAAATGTTCGCCTATGGTGCGTGGTATGGCGAAGACATCCCCTATCTCAACAAATCATCAGGTTCCTACCACGTCCCATATTACGCGACAGGAATCGGATCAACATCTGCAGCAATACTTGATGATGGCACCACGACAGATCCTGTCCGATTATTTACCACTGGAGGAACAGGCCAAATTCCAGTTGTTCTCATCATTGATGAAGAGGGATATATCATCGAGAAACAATCAACTGGCACACCGACGGATGGTTGGTCAAGTTTTGACGGTAAAATGGAAGACGTTCTTTCAGCAAATATCTCTGCCAAGGTTTCCTCGGAATTAATATCCGCCCGCCTTGCATGGGAAGAGCCGAGTACCTCGTATGCAGCTGTATTCATATTGGGAATGGTTCTTTCGATTCTGGTTTATTTCTCGCCATGCGCTTTTCCTGTTCTTCCTGGTTTTATTTCGTACTATCTTTCATTGGGTGCGCGAGAGGATGAACTCATTGAATCTGGAAAATTGTCGAGTAAGATGCCCAATTCCATGGTCATTGGTTTGCTCTCCGGATTTGGAATGTGGACTTTCTTTGCCCTCATTGGAGTTGTAGCCATACTCATGGGCGAGGCATTTACGAAATCTGGAGCAGTTCATTATATCGCGATTTTCATTGCATTATTGCTCGTTATTTTGGGTTCGATGATGTTAATCGGAATAACTTCACATCTGATGGGCTTTGTCGATAAATTCGTCATGAAATACAGCACAACTGAAGCTGATGACACTTTCACTCCTCGCCGAAATATGTATCTGTATGGAATTGGTTATGCTGCTGCATCGATAGACTGCACAGCCGCTGCGGTTCTTCCCTTTGTCATTTATTTGAGTACTCTCGGAAAAACAGCAACTGGAGTTGGAATTGGTGGCCTCATGATTGGGCTCTTGTTCCTTATGGTATTCGTAACAGTCGCGGTTGGTTTAGGCCGCCAGGTTATGATTAATTTCCTCAAAAGGGCAACTGGAATGATAAAACTGGTAGGCTCGTGGATGATGATCATGGCAGGTGTAAGTTTGACCCTTTACCTCACAAGACCGGATCTTGTCGGGCAAATCTTTAGTTAATCTTCAGCCATTCTTGCATCGAATTGGTCCTGATATTCCTTCGTAGTGAGCCTATCAAGACACGGTTTCATCCAATATTTCCATGTAATTGCAGTAAAGGCGAGTGCGGTGATTGCATCCCAGATGTAATGTTGCTTAAGGGTCAATGTCGAGATGACCAAGAGTGCCCAGCAAATCAGCAGTAGTGTTTGCCAAATCAAAACTTGGCGTGTAGTTGATGGATACCAATAGCGCAGAATTAAAACAATCTGAGTGCTTTGAACAACATGCAATGAAGGCCATGCATTCCAGGGTTTGTCAACACCATGCACTGCAGCAATCCATGATTCCCATCCAGTTCCTTCAACTCCTGTTACGAGGTGGCGAAGATCGATTTCAACAGGGAAAAGGAGAAAGACAACAAAGCACATCCAGCACGAGAGGAGCATCATTTGGTGAAAGACGATGTTTTGGCGCCACATGACGTCATCTTTGTGGCCCATCCATGCGCCTGCAGGATAATAAAGATACAACGACAAGTAAGGCAATACCATCCACGCAACGAACGGTATGTCAAGATCAATCTGCGTCTCAGGATTAAATGCAGTTCGTTGCATAAAATCTGAAAATCGGTTAATCAAGAGATATGGAATTGCGGCAGCAAATGTAAGCATTCCAACAATTACAAAACTGATTCTGCGATTAAACCAATCCGTTCGATTCTTCCAATGCGAGCGCCACATGCGCCATGGTTTTGAGAACCAGGTCACGAACATAATTTGTCGTATTGACAAAGGGGTGTAATACTTGCGCAAGACAGAACCGAATTACGCTAAATTAGGTGGCACGAAGCGTGACTCTGCAGTGAGTAAACGAACCCACAATTCATCTGTTTGATTACTGTGAATCTGCAGAGTCTTCTGATTCATTTCCATCAATCGCTTTTTGAGCGGTTTGCTGGCGCAAAAATTCTTGCATGACTTCCGGTGTAAGAGCGCCATGTTCGGCGGCCATTTCCATCATCTTCATTTGGATATCATTTTGTTTATCCATTCTCTGGTCTTGGTGTTTTTGTGATTGTTCAATGCGATCACGCTTGCGGGCTTGAACTTGTTCAAAGAGTCGCATTGCTTCATCGGTTTTGTGTGAAGATTCCTGCATTCTCAAATCGGCTTGACCCTGATCTCGCTTGAGTTCTGCTTCCCAAACCGCTTCTTGCTTTCTCAGTTCCAAAAGTTCACTTTCCGCTTGGATGGTGACTTCTCCTCGCTTTTTAGCACGCTCGACATTGACTTCGCACTCAATTCTTCGTAGAGTTGCGGCCTCTCGAATAGCAATACGTTCCATCAGCGCATCTGCGTTAGCACCTTCGGTTTTGGTTGCGAAGTCCAAATCTGCTTTGAGACGAGCGATTTTCTCTTGGTCGGTCTTATTGGTCGAAATGAATGCCCTCAGGAATGTGAATCCTAAAGTCGAAAGGGATTGACGCATTTCGACTTCCGAATGCATTTCAAGATGTTCTTGGAACTCAGCACTACGCAATTCTTCCACATTGGAACATTTTACCATTGCGGGGACGATGCAACGCGTCGTAACTTCATGGCCTAAGAAACCAATGAGTCCCTCGCGGTCAAGAAGTGGTGCATGGTTGGCAAATATATTGAGCAATTTTGGTATGTCCTCTTTGCGTAATTGAACGCGTAGGTTCATGTGGCCCGATGCTTCAGAACCATCTTGAAGGTGTGTAGAAAAAGGAATCCATAAGTCGATTGGACCCGTCATAGCAAACAGCATACGGCGGTCTGTTGCGGTTGCTCCAGCCATGTCAGCGATGTGACGTCCAAGGCCTCCTCCGATGTTTCTCACAACTTTCTCAGAAACAATGTCACCAATTCGTCCATCAATGATAAAGGCGCAGGCTTCATTTGGTTTCAAGACAACTTGTCGTGATTTCCAAGTCTTGATATCATTTCCATCTACTAGTCGTGCTACAATATTTGGGTTACTTCGCCACTTAAAATTCGCTGCCATGTTCATGCCTTCCTTTTCTGTCTCAGTCCATCAAGGACTGTTGCTCTCGCACTGTAATATCCTCGAGAACTTGTAATCATTTGATCGCATTGACGTATCAGAGATTTGACCTCATTATCGGTCTTGTCACTGGAAAATGCGTGTTCAACGCTGTTTGAAATGTTCACCGCTTTGGTCATCATATCAATGACATCATGGTCGTGTTTTATCAACTTCTTGAGGACTGAAATGGAAGCAGAACGTTGTCCAGAAAAGAATGCATGTGTCATGCCAGTTGGCGACTTATCGATATCTTCGATTAACTGGTCAATCGTATTGCAACAGGCTTTAGCAGCTTTAGCAATATCGAGTTTCTTTTCTCGAAAACCACTGTCATGGACATTCAAAAGGTGGTTTCGGGCACGGGTTCCACAGCGCTTAATTTCTTCCCGAATAGCGAGGTCAGCATCGCGTCGCTTTCCTTTGGTATAACCCTCATAACCAGACAAAACCATCTGGATTCCTCGCACATATGGGAGCACATCGAGTGGGGTTCCTACCATGTTGACCGAATAGTAATGATACAGGGCCACTTATTATGCTATCCTTGGGATGATGGGGAGCCCAAATTACACTTCGGTAGCTAATGGGGCGGTTATATCACTCCAATTCAGGATTCTGTCTGCGAGAATTTCGGCTTCTTCGGGGTCATGGGTGACGTGAATTGCCGACATTTTTTTCGATTTCAGGATAACCTTCGTATCTCGGGCAATCTTGCGACGCGTCGGAATATCGAGTGCCGAAAAAGGTTCATCCAAAAGCAGGAGTGATGGGCGGTTCAGAAGAGCACGAATGACAGAGATGCGTTGCGCTTCACCTCCTGAAAGAGAATCGACTTTACGAGACGAAAAGCCCTCAAGCCCGACGAGTTTCAATTCAGCGGATATCCTCCTTTTACGTTCATTTTTCGTAACGGTTTCACCAAGCCCCAATGCGATGTTTCCTTCGACATTGAGGTGGGGGTAGAGTATCGGTTTTTGAAAGACGTAACCAACATTTTGCTGCGTATTTTCTGAACACTCTATCACGCCTTCATCGACCGATTCCAATCCAGCAATCATACGCAATAAGGTGGATTTACCACATCCACTGGGTCCGATAATGGCAACGATTTGATTCTCCTCAACATCCAGATTTAATTTGCTAAAAATCGTCTTTGAATCAAAACTCTTGGCTAAATCTTTGATGTGTAGAATTTGTGTTGAACTGCCCATTAGAAACCACTCCTGTCATCATGCGCTCTGAAACGTTCTGCGAGGACGAATAAGGTGAATGTGAGTAGCATGAGCATGGTTGCTGCTGCCATCGCAGTCGTGTGAATTGTAGGGTCGAAATTAGGCCGGCTCATCAATTGGTCAACTACAATAGAAAGCGTGTCCCATGTACCTGAACGGACAAGAAGCCATGATGCTCCAAACTCACCAAGAGAAAAAGCCAATGTAAGTGATCCTGCAACAACGGCTGGGCCGCGTAAAAACATCAATTTTCCGTGATACCAAGAGCGCAAGGGTGAGAGGTTCAACATTTGGCATTGTTCAGCAAAAGAGGGGTCGAGTGAGTGGTAAGCAGGAAGCATGATGCGGACAACGAAGGGTACTGTCAGTAAAACATGAGGGTAAACAGGTAGAAGGAACCATCCAAACATTTCAGGATACCAGCGTAAACCACCTAAAAGAACGCCTAATCCGACCATCAAAGCAGAAACTGCTAACGGTAACATGCAGGCTAAATCCAAGAGCTTGGATGATTTTGTCCACCCGGTCTGCTCAAGCTTGAAAACAGTCGATGCGAGTATCCATCCCAGAGGCAGAGCAATGAGAAGGGTGCATAACGCATAGATGATGGAATTTGACATCGCTTCACCAACCCCCATAGTCGAAAGGTCCCCACTCCATGCATTTCTCCATCCTTCAAGGGTCCAAATTCGCTCGACAGAACCTCCGGATATTTTCCGAACTTGAAATGAAGAAAGAATGACTGATATGAAGGGTAGTAGGGTGAAAAGAACGCCTGCAAACACAGTAATTTGAGCAGCTTTGGTTGGTGCTCCATGATGTGTTCTTGCATTTTTTTCGCTGACCAGTGAAAGGCGTCGAGAATACTTTTTCTGTAAAACTGAAGTCAGCCATAAGGTCAAGAGAAGAATCAAAAATTGTACGAGCGCAACAGAGTAAATCAACTCGCTAGATTCAATCCTGTAGTTGACAATTCCTGCCGACGAGCCCGCCTCGGCCATAAGTGCTTCAAGTGTAAAATTTGTCGGAGTCAGCCATTTGACGAGAGCAAATGAAGTAAAAGAAAATAAGAAACTCAATGCTGCTGCACAAAGAACAGCAGGACCAATGATTGGAATCCAGAGATATTTGATTCGTGCAATTCTCGTTTTCCCATTTGGAAGCATAGACAATTGTTCCTCCCATGCGGGGTCGAGGGAAGACAAGGTTGGTTCGACAAATCGAATCATGAGCGATAAGTTAAACCATGCGTGTGCAATTATGAGTGCGAGAAAATGCCCGGGATGATTCCAACCTGAAATTTCGGCAAAAGATCCGATAAGACCCGTCTCAAGACGTAGATCAATTCCGATTTTGACCAGCCAGCCATTTTGGCCGATGAGGCTTAAGAACCCCATCGCTGCAACGATAGATGGTGTCACAAAAGGTACCGCAATTAAGGCCCTTAATGTTCGGATTCGTTTCCATCGATAGCGGCTCAAGCACCAAGCAACAGGTAGCCCGATTAGTACTGTTAACAGGGCTGAAGCAATCGCTTCAAGTAAAGTGAATCTCAGCGCTTCCATTCCGCCATAAACGCTGCTGAACTCTTGAAGTGCTTGAAAAGAAGACCAGCCAGTGACGTATTCCAGTCGAAGAAGGGCATATGCAAAAGGCAGAGTGGATCCGAGTGTGAAGAATACGACGGCAAGTATTCGAACAGATTTCTCCGTTCGACCAAATACCGACAAATTGGTTGTCCTTGCAGCATGTGCCAGGGGACTCACCTTATCCCATTTGTACCGCATTCTGCCATGTAGTGAGCCAACTATCCATATTTTGTTCAATCATCTCTTGGGTAATTGCGTTGCTTACAATTGCTTGGTCAGCATGGAAGCGGTAGCCGTTGGTTTCAGGTAAATCCGTTCCGCTAAGAACAGAATACATTGAATTGTAATCAGGCATATTCTCATTGACTTCCATCGATGTGATAAATTCAATGAATTGGTTTGCAGCATCGACTTCTGCTGCACCTTTGATGATTCCAGTGTATTCCACTTGGTGGAACGATGCTCGAGGAAGTACTAACGAGGTCGAGTGTGTATAATTATCAGCATGATAGGCTTCGACTCCGGGTGAATGGCAATACGATACAGTAAGGTATGCGCCACCAATGTAGCCTTCCATGTACTCGCCGTACCCTCCGGTGTAGTATGTGACGTATGATTCACTCCAACCGGATGTGAAAATGGCACCATTTTGCGCAATTGCAGTCCACCATGCTGCCATGTCACCGCTTTGATTACCAGGGGAATGGCCAAAGTAATCAACAGTGGCAGCCAAAAACGCCCGACCTGGCGAAGATGTCATCGGAGATGGGAAAGTTATTTTTCCGTTCCATTCAGGTTCTGTGAGGTTCCATAGACTCGTTGGAACACTCATGTTATCGGCTGCCAAGGCATCTTCATCGTAGTTGAGACAGACATCTCCCTCATCAAAGGGAACTGCTAAAGGTCCTCGATAGAATTCCAGCGATGTTTGTGTAAAGGATTCATCGGATACGTTGTTTTCGATGAGTAGGCAATTCTGAATCGCTGTGGGTAGGTATGTATTGTCTAAACCAATCATCAGGTCAGCTTGTGGTGCAGCCTTGGTTAGCATCATCTGGTCGAGTATTCCACCTGCATCATCTGTGCGAATGAATTCGACTTCAGTGCCAGTTTGATTCACGAATTGGGCGATCAGTTCATCAGAAAATCCCGCAATGTCATACGTGAGAATCTTGAGTGTTCCGTCGCTGTTCCGAACCTGGATTTCTGCCGAACAAGGGTCCTCGGATTCGATTGCCTCAGTGACTCTATCGCCCAAACATCCACTCAGCGAGAAGGAGAGCATGAGCATAATGAGAATTCCTGCTTTCGATTTCATATTCATTTACTCACCCCCCCCAATCCTGAAAGAAGTTGGTGTGTACGATCGATAAGGTCCAAAGGGTTGTGTGCAAGGACATACAATGTTGGCTCCCATCCAAAATCTCCTTCATCAAGTAATACATCGATTCGCGTCTCGGATGAGTCGACTTTGCCTTTCGGAGCGAGGGAAAAATTGTATCCAAGTTGTTTGCACAATTTCTCAACTCGCACGGTATCAACCGACGATTTATTCAATGGCGGACGGATGTTCAGTATGGACACTTTCGTTGAGTCAATTCGATGCGAGTCAATCAACACGGTAGCCATGTGGTTCGAAGAGCCAAAACTTGGTGTCTCATGATGTCGTAGTTCCCCATCAACGAGAGTTATTTTCCCAGGGAATGCTGCAACCTCGGATGTCGATGTTGCTCCGTTGCTGCATGAGGCAATATTCAGTCCAACAGCAGGCACTGAGTGTTCAATACGTCGAGCATCTAATCGACCTGCTGCCCACTCTAAGCGGCGTAAAAGAGCCCGTTGCTCCTGCCCTTCTTCTAAATC
>CALCOP010000161.1 GCA_937897365.1 uncultured euryarchaeote | reverse complement strand
TAACGGGTTTTGGTCCCGTTGACCTCGGTTCAAATCCGAGTCGGGCTACCTCTAACGCCGTATTAGAATTCGTCAGAACCGTCGAAACAGTCTTGTTCTCCATCATTCACAAACTCTGCAGGGATGTATTCGCCACTGCCACATTCAAACATTCCGCCATCGATCTCTCCACCGACCTCGCCGAAAGCGAAGATAAAGATCAGCCAGAATATCTGAGACAGAACGGTTAGGCCTATTGAAATCATTGAGGTAATTGTTGCAGCCTTGATTATTCCGGAATCTTTTCCAAACTGCACAAATTCAGCGTTCGAACGTGCCATGTAAGCTACGACAACTGCGGGGATGGCTATGACGAGGTTACATAATCCGAACAACGGTAACCAAGCACCACCTAAACTTCCCAATAATGATATGCAGCCCAGTGCGATAGCCACGACTGCTATGGTATTAGGCGAACTGTTTGCAGACAGCTGTATCGACTGTTGAGTTTGCCCTTGCATCATGGAAGAACTCGACGGTGTGGAATCGATTTCATCCATGAAGGAATCGAGATCATCGCTTTCATCAAGACCCCACTCAAACTCTCCTTCACAGAAAGGGCATGCAAACTCTCCTCTTGCATCATCATCAAGTTCTATTTCTTCTTCACAATGAGGGCAGAGAATCTCGACCATATAGAATCCCCATGATTGTCATTAGTTAAACTTTCATCCGTTTAGACCAATTATTTGTTCGGACATGTTCATGAATTGAATGGTCTTGGATATGAACAGTGAGTGATATGAGTATCGAAAAAATCGCAGTTTTAGGCGCCGGACAAATGGGAAACGGAATCACGCAAGTCGCCGCATGTGCGGGTTATCATGTGACTATGATTGACATCAAACAAGAGTTCGTCGACCGCGGAATCTCATCCATTGAGAAATCTCTGGCCAAACTTGTCGCTAAAGAACGTATGACTCAAGAAGACGCAGATGCTTCACGTGCACGAATCTCTCTTTCCATTGACCGTTCAGATTGTGCAGATTGTGATCTTGTCATTGAGGCTGTGCCCGAAATACTCGACTTGAAGGTCAGTATCTTCCAAGAACTCGATGACTTATGCAAACCTGAGACCATTCTTGCCTCAAACACTTCATCCATCTCGATTTCTACAATTGCTGATTCAACGAACCGTCCCGACAAAGTAATCGGCATGCATTTCATGAATCCAGTTCCGATTATGAAACTGGTCGAAATTATCAACGGCAATAAAACCAGCAGTGAAACCAATGCTGCAGTCATTGCGGCATCAGATAAAATGGGTAAAACTGCGCTCTCATGCAATGATTCTCCGGGATTTGTCTCGAACCGAATTTTGTGCCCGATGTTGAATGAAGCGATTCTCACCCTGCAGGAAGGTGTCGCAGAACCAGACGCAATCGACGGCATCATGAAACTTGGAATGAATCATCCAATCGGCCCTCTTGCTCTGTCAGACCTGATCGGACTTGATACCGTCTTGCACATCATGAACGTCTTGCATGAAGGCATGGGTGACGATAAGTATGCTCCGGCGCCATTACTCATTCAAATGGTCGAAGAAGGTAAACTCGGACGAAAATCAGGTCAGGGATTCTACACATACTGAGGTTTAGGATTGGGCCTCAAAGAAAAGCTTCAATTTTGGGCTATCGGCCAATTTATGTCGACGATTGTGTCATCCCCCGAGCAAGCAATTGCAAATCGTAAAGAAGCAGATGCACGACTTGATTTGCTCGGTCGGTTGGCAGTAGTGCGAGCTGGTTTGTCCGGTCTCATCTCAGGCTTAGTTGTCGTTGGAGTTGCACTGTTGCTGAAGGATTGGGAAAGCGCTGCTGGCTTGAGTGGGTTGGGATTTGTTGCCATCATCACTTTCGTAAGCGGTTTGACTACCGCACTTGAATTGATATTTCTCTACCGTGATTCGCTCAGTACAGCTGCTCGAATGGCGAAAGTACTCAACATCCCTGAGGATGAACTTTTTCAGGCTGAATTGGAGAACTCTATTCCTCACTGGCTTGTTCATGCCGCATTAGGCGCACCTGGTTTTCAGGGTACAATGTTCGGCATTGATCCACTCGCAAAGATTGGAAAGATTGGAATGGTAATTCGAAAAATTCTCAAAAAGCTGAGAATTATTGCAAGCGCGACTATCTTCAAGATGATTCTACGCCGTATGTGGGTTCGGCTTCTTGGACGTGTTGCACTTCGTGCGTATGTCGAACTTCTCTCTCTTCCAGTATTTATCCTGCTCAACATGTTCGGTATGAATGCGATGATGAAGGATATGCGTTCTCGTTTGGTGGGCCATGAACTCACTCCTAAACTGGTCTCTCATGCTTTCCCTGAAGGTTTGGAAAACATCGAGCCGGGTTTGCGCCTTGCTCTGCATTTGGGAATTGAAGAACAAATTACAACTGCTCGATTCATTCATCCAAACCAAATTAGGGTGCTTGAATTACTCGGAGATAAGGAACAGGGCACTGTCGCTTCCAAGAAGCATGAACAGCGAAGAGCGAACCGCTTTCTTCTCGCAGTTTTTTCTATGTCGGGAAAAAACTCCTCTCGATGTAAAAAATTAATTCGCAGGATTGAACTTGAGTTGGGTGAAGATGAGGTCGAAATGGTTCATCAAGAAATTGATGATGCAATTTATGATCTTTCACCGCTAAAACGACCTTGGACGTGAGGGTATCAATTTATTATTTGCCAATTACTGGCAAGTTCATGCCCTCGCCAAACAATTTATCGATCCGTAGACAAAGTCTGTTGCTTGTTTTCATCTTACTCTCCTCAGGACTACTGGGTATTTTCCCAGTTCAACCTGCTGATGCTGACTCCGGTCGTTCGACCGGTGCTGAAACGCTTACTGTTGATGTGCTCAGTGATTATTATGACCGTGGCACGAACATGACTTTAGTTGCGACTTCTTCAAATCTCGATACGACTGCAGAGTATTCACTCGAATACTCGCTGTGCAGAGCAACGGGTACATGGGACGATGAAATGGAAGTCATGAACATCGATTGTTCAGAGTGGTTTGAACAGGTCTCCGACATCGTAGACTTGGGTTCAGGAAATCAGGTATCTCTCAAAGCTACATCTGTTGCAGATACTGGATGCTGTGATACAATCAATGGCGCAGATAATTTTGCTAATGGAACCATGATGTTCTTGGTTAACCTCACTTCACAGGGCATTACAATTGCTTCAGAAATGACCGATGTCTTCGCCCTGGGAAGCGAAACTGGAAGCATGCACCTTGGTGTCTCAAACGAGGATATTCTGTTGGGTATGGATTATGCAGTTCATGCATTTTTTGATTTACAATACTGGAACCTTCAAGTTCTTCCTCACACGGTGAATTGCTCCTTGATAGACCCCAATGGAACTGCAATCGATTCAACACAAGAGATCTGGAACGGAGATTATGATATCGTCGATCCATATTTCGAATTAAAAGCAACGGGTGATGGAATGCATTACCCATCATGTGATCTCATCAGAAACGCCGACGGCGCACTTCTTGCGACACAAACTGGGGCTGCATTTAACGTCATTGATAGCGATTATTCAGGGTATGAAACGGTCAGTGGTCAAACCGACACAATACTCTATGAGCACAACGATACAGTCTCGCTAACCGTTCCTTTGACAAATCTGTTTGTTGGGGCAGAATATGTCTTGACATACAGTATGTGTTACACACATGTCTATTATGATAACAACATCCGAGACTATGTCCTTGAATGTGGTTCAGATGTGAGCTATGGCTTACTCGATGATCCCTTGACGGCCACTGTTGATGAGTCAGAAGTCGTAACTTTCCAAGGTGCAGTCACTTTTACCCCGACTGCATCGACACATGTTGAGCAACTTTCCTTTACCCTTCCAGGCTGCTGCGGTAAAGAGAAGGCTCAATTCAATAACAGCGGAATGCTCAGTGTGAACTCGCTTGAGAACGACTCTCTTACTTTTGACTTAGATATCAGCACGCAAAATGTCAGCCTCGATACTGACATTTCCAACACGTTCATCCTTGGAGGTGAGGTCGTCAGTGACCATATACATTACCAACGTGATCGAATTCTCATTGGAATGAACTCCATTACGCACAGCCGTTGGACTTTGGACACAACGAACAGTTTCACTCTTTCATACACCATTCAATGCAGTTTATTCAACAGTACAGGTGATGCAGTCGATAACCGCACCTCGACATGGAACCATAACGGGCAGCCAGCAGTCGATGTTGGACTCTATCCGCCAACACCGGGAAGTTTCCATTCAGAATGTAGCCTAACTCGTGATTTGGACGGCAAATATATGGGATTCCAGACGAGCAATATCATAACAGTTCTTGATGAAAATTATACGGGTAACGAGCGTCACTCTGTAACAACTGATTCGATATTCTACCCTCACAACTCCAGTATTGAACTGAGTATCCAGACAACAAACATGTATCCCGATACAACATACACACTTGAGTATGACATGTGCAGTGTGAAAACAAAATACGAAGATGGAGTCTTTGAAACATTTTGCAATGGGCAGCCTTCATTTTATGCCAACAACATTCCAGTTGAAAACCAAACACTTCTCTCCGGAAGTATCGATTTCACTCCAACGAGTTCCACATATACAGAGGTTGCATACATTCCTGTTCCTGAATGTTGCGGAGATTTTGCCAATAACGTTTCGTGGTGGTTTGAAAATTCCTCAGTAGCTTTGAAATCACATCTTTTCATTCAAGGTGTTAAATTGAACAGTCCACAGGATGAAAGTAATTACTTCGGTATAGGAGGAAGTGTTGAAGAGTCGGTAATGCTTCATTCATCGTTCCAATTACTACCGAACATGAACGTTATTATTGACATGATTTGGACGCTGGACCATCGTAATGAGTTCATTCAAACCTATCAAGAGCAATGCAACTTCATCGATGCCTCCAACGATACTGTCCTCGATTCAAAATCATCGATGTGGAATCATCGACCCGAACAAGTGAATACGATCAATTCCATGTTCTCACCTCCAGGTGAAGGTCAATATTATGTCGAATGCACTTTGACACGTGTGGCCGATTCAACACTCTTATCGACTCACAGAGGCGATAATATCACTGTTCTTCCACCACTTGGAAATCAAGATGATGCCACGCTGAATGTTAACACCATGGTCAAACCGGATGGTTGGGGATTGGTGCTTGTTTCAATGGCAGAACTTGATGCAGGCCAGCAATATTCCATTACTTGGGATGTTCTTGACACCACGAGTGGTTCAGGTATTGTGATGGAATCTGGTGAATATGCTTGGGTCGAGGGAACTGATTCAACCGAAATGAAAATTTTGGAATTCAATGCGCTCGCAGACTCTTCTTTTGCATGTATTGTCGTTGATTTGAAGGCTGCCGGTGAAGTCCTTGTTTCACTCAATGATACTTCATCTACCTCGAACCTTTGCTGGATTCAGAATTCGATTGCGGACTTAGATTCCGATGGGGTCTATGACAAGAACGACGAATGTGACGCAACTCCTTACGGTAGTATAGTCCAATCGAACGGTTGTTCAGACACCGACCTTGATGGCTGGGACGATAGTGTTGAAATCGATTGTAATTCTGATTTCCAGAACCCGACATCAGTTCCAGTTGATTATGACCAAGATGGAATCTGTGATGTTTTGGACGACGATGATGATGACGATGGATTCACCGATGAAATCGAATATCTTCGCGGAACAAACCCGTATGATTTCAACGACTTCCCAATTAATCAATTGCCAGTTTGCACTTTCTACTACACGCTCGAGGTCGATGGAATGCCATCTGCCAACGCAATTACCGGTGAGGCTGAAGTGTCGACTTTAGTCATCGGTTCATCATCGGTTCCGAACATGGGGACTGGAATTACACCTATCTTCACTGTGCCTTCTGGAAATTATTTCATCATAGTTACGTGTCAAGATTTGGATAATGATCCGGTCACAATTTCTGTCAATGATGTTGTCGTTGGACCTGCTCTTGGAGAAGTTACTGCTTCAGCTATGATTACGCTCTCTGCTGACGTATCTGAATCAGTTGATGCAAACATTACTTGGGATGATGGAACCAATTCAGCTACGACAATTGTGACGGTGAATCTTGAAAATATCCCGACGACTTCAACCTATCTTCCTGGCTTTACAGCACTCATTGGAATCCTTGCACTCTTGGGTGCGACTGTTGTTTCAAGGAAATCAAGGTTTGAATAACTGTTTCAACATTGAAACATCGATTGAGTCAGTATGAAATACCTGCTGCACTGGGTACGTGTATGGCTCACGGTCCATATGTTGTCACGGGTGCATCCAAGGGAATAGGTCGAGAAATTGCGCTGCTGTTAGCAGCCCAAGGCTATCCAGTTATCGGCCTTGCTCGACCATCAGATAAACTCAATGAAATAGGTGAATTATTAGCTGCATCCTGTCCTGGATCGTTCTCTCTTGCCTGTGATTTATCACTCTCGAACGATATTCAAGCGGCTGCTGAACAGATTGGTGAACAATTTGGATGGGTCGCTGGAATCGTTCACAATGCAGGAACAATTTTTCCAATTAACTCGATAGCGGATTCTGATATGGATGAGTGGAAGCATTCTCTTCAAGCAAATCTCATCGGCGTCCAAGATTTGACTCAACGTCTCATTCCACTCTTGGGGGGTGCAAAGCAATCTCGAGTCACGACAATCTCAAGCGGTGCTTCCCTTCGTCCAGTCGAATCATGGTCGGCGTATTGCGTTTCAAAAGCTGGCCTGGATATGTGGGCGAAATGTTTAGCGGCAGAAGGTGCGCACGCAAATATTAGCGCAATTTCCATCGCACCTGGCGTAGTTGACACTGGTATGCAGCTGGACATTCGTTCCGCTGCTCCGGAAAATTTCCCATCACATGCTGATTTTGTGGCACTGCATACCGAGGGCCATCTTACTCAAAGCCAAGATGTCGCTGCACAATTATGCCCACTCATTCTCCACCATTCAATGGAGCAATCCGGGCAGCGATTTGATGTTCGGGAACTGTAATATCGATGAGAAAAAGAGCGAAGGGTGATAAGCCAGCACCTTGACAGCGCAAATAGAGGGATTGTATGCCAGGAACAGACCGTGTTGAAATTCGAACTTTGAAAGTAGGACGATTTTGTGTTGTCGATGAGGAGGCTTACAAGATTTTGAGCATCTCTAAATCGAAACCTGGAAAGCACGGTTCTGCAAAAGCTCGTCTTGAACTTGTATCGCTCTTTTCTTCCAAGAAAATCTCCCACGTGGGCACTGTTACCGATAGTATCAATGTCCCTATGATTGAAAAGGGTAAGGCAATGGTTACTCACATCGATGGTGAAGAAGTTCATGCAATGAACATGAAGGACCATTCGATGATGATTCTTCCAGTCGATCCGGAAATTGAAGTGGCATCAGGCCAAGAGATTCTTTGGATGGAAGCACTTGGTCGATATAAAATCGAACGATGAGCGAATCGACTTTTAAAAACTGAAATGTGAAACAACACATTTCTGCTGTTGTCCGGTATTGTATTCATAAGCCTAAAGAGTTCATCATCGTCTATGTCCGAAGTCGGAACAGCAAGTTCGACTGAAACTTTTTCAGTCGACGAAGCCATGAAGGCAATGCCAGAAAGCGAGAAAAAAGCCCTCAAGGGTTGGTATTGGTATGATTGGGGAAATCAAGCCTATGCTCTAACTGTAATGACTGTAATTGCACCTGCTTTAATGGCCAATCTGTATAACCTTGCGACGGGTTCTCAATCTGGTGATACGTTTTATGCGTATGTCCTTACAGCATCCATGCTCTTGGTCGTTGTTACCGCACCGGCTTTAGGTGTCATCGCAGACCGGATGCCAATCAAGAAGAAACTTCTGAAATGGTATACGGTTGCTGGTGTCATTTTTACTGCACTCATGGGTGCTGCTCCCTATTTTGGTTCACAAGGTTACATCATCCTCGCTCTGATGTATTCGATCGGAACTGTTGGTTTTACAGGTGGTAACGTCATTTATTATTCGTTCATGCCTTACCTTGCTGAGAAGCGATGCATGGACCATGTGTCAAGCAGAGGTTATGCTTATGGATTCATGGGTGGTTCGCTGTTGCTCATATTCCATCTCATTATTTTGCAAGGACCATTTGATTGGGATACGAATTTCAAACTGGCAGCCATTTTTGTAACTTCTTCATTGTGGTGGTGGGGCTTCGGTATGTTGATGTTCAAGTGGACTCCGGAACCAGAGATTCCTTCGAACATGGAGTGGCAGGGTATTGGCCATGCAACAAAGGTTGCTTATGGCCAGGTTTTCCAAACTTTTGGTGAAATCAAGAAGTTCAAAATTCTCGCACTTTTCCTTGCTGCATACCTCTTGTTCTACGACGGTGTGAACACCATAGCGAGCATGGCAAGTGCTTTCGGTGAATCTGTACTCCGTCTTGACCCGAGCATGAATATACTGCTTCTACTGACTGTCAATGTCGTCGCAATTCCTATGACAATTCTGTTTGGAAAACTTGCAAGTGTAAAGGGTACAAAGTTTGCTCTTATGCTTTCACTGTTGATTTACTGTTTCGTTGCCATTGTTGCAGCAGGGTTCGCTCCTCTTGACCTTGAAACAGATGTAGCAGCTGAAGATTCAGGTCACGACTTCACTTTCGAGTGGACGGAGTCCGAAGGTGAGGACGGTCAATATGTCCTCACAACGCTTTATGATCGAGGCTATGAGGGATGGATAGGTGAAAGTGCCGAAGGAGACGATGAATTCCGGGATGCTTTCCAGGAACACTTCCCTACACCTGATTACAGTTCAGAGGATGCCGGTGCAAGCACGATTGGTGCTGGAATACTTGTGTGTCTCTTCATCTTGGTCATGCTCGGAATACTTGGCGGAGCTATGATGTATATTCAAAGTCTTGAGATGGGTGCGAAAGGAGCGATACTGATCTTCCTTGTTGTCCTCATTGGTTTGGTGGGTGCTTCGATTTTAGCAGACAATGCCAAGGTTACTGAAAATGAGGTGAAATCTATTTCCGAGGCCGATGGAACCGCAATTGTTGATGCCTTTGATAACGCTACTGACCACCGTTTCTCAATCCTCTTTATCGGGGGTACTTTGGATGGACAATCGGAAGTTGGTGCCCAACACCCGACACAAGTTGACCAGGGCGGCCCAGTCGATGGATATGCTAAATTTATGAAAGACAATGTCTGGGGTCCATTTGGAATTTCAGTTTCGCTCCAGTGGATTATTCTCGGTCTCTTTGTCGGAATCGCCATGGGTGCAGCGGGTGCTCAAGCACGTTCGATGTTCTCATTGCTTATTCCGGAAACGCGAACATCGGAGTTCTTTGGTTTCTTTGGTTTCCTTGGGAAATCAGCAGCTATGATTGGAACTTTCCTCTACGGTATCACAAGCGGTCTCTTCGACAGTCGTGTGGCAATTTTGACCATCACGATTGTCATCCTCTTAGGAACATATCTCACGAGTCGGGTTGACTTAGAAGAAGGTATTCGCGTTGCTGCTGAAGAAGACCGTATCGCTCGAGAAAATGGTCTCGTTCAAGAGTGATTTCGCTGAATGTGGATGTTTTGCCTCCTCCTCACGGAGTTTTGGGCTTAACATTATGAAGTGAGTTCTCGACCGCAAGGTGTGAAAACATTCCAATTCCTCCAAACTGTGGGTTCATTTGTGGTCATTCTGGTCATGATTCTTGTGTGGGGTGTTCCTTTGGCTCCAGCAATTGTTTACTTCAATTGGGCTGAATCGTTGTTCAGTTCGCAACATGAATGGTTGCAAGCACTGGTTACTGGACTTGTTTTGTCGAGTTCATTTGTTGTCTACACCCTTTCTTTACTCATCTTTTCGTCGTTGCTTCAATTCATACTTCACCTTCGCATAGATGAAAAAACCGTTGTCCCACTGGCTTCTTTCAAAACAATTCGATGGGCGTTCTGCGGCCAAATACTGCGTTCCACTCAACCCTTCCTTCAGCACTTGGTTCCGTCGTTTTTAGCTACAACTTATTTCCGGATATCAGGCGCTAAAATTGGAAAAAATACGCAGATCAACTCCGTCCGTCTCAACGACCCGTGTCTTATCCGTATCGATGATGACTGTGTGGTTGGCGGGGGTGCAATTTTCAATGGCCATTTGGTCGAAAAGGGACAGATGGTTTTTGCCCCCATACACATGAAAACAGGGTCACTGGTTGGTGCTCGTTCAACGGTGCAACCCGGCGTCATCATTGAGGAAAATGCAGTCGTAGCAACAAATGCACTTATTCCGAAATATCGTACAATTCCTGCCGGTGAAGTTTGGGGAGGATTACCTGCAGTCATGATTCGAGACAGTTCTTCGAGAGAAGATTTGTGACGAAAACACCGAATAATCTGGTTCCAAACAACAGCAACCTATTCAAACGGATTACTTTACCTTAGCATATACGCGTAGCGTATGCGAGTGTGATTTCATGGGTGTCGAACAGTCTGCATACCGTCAACCTGTGACTCCCCAAGGTTTGAAGGGTATCGAAAAAGGTACGCTGACTTGGCTTGATGACGACATGTATAACAACCTCAATACGGGCGTTCTTGAACAATATTTGGAGGAAAAAAATCTTGAAGAATCCTTTGAAGTCTCTCACTGGAGTACTCCAAAGGTCATGTATGGTATTGCGATTGGGGCAATTTTTTCTGGTGTTACCGCATACATTGGGCTCAAACTTGGGTTAGCAATTTCTGCTGCGTGGTATATTGCCTATCTTTTGGGTATGGCTCTCAAGTGGTCGCCTTCTGAAGTCAACATTGCAACATCGGCTACCACCGGTGCAACTCACGCGTCAACCGGTTTCATCTTTACCTTCCCAGCGATCTTTCTCTTGGCTTCAGATCCGAAATATTTCCTTGCAGACGGTCCTCTAATTAGTAATGCAGATACGTTTAACCTCGCATTTGTAGGAATTGTTGCAAGTATGTTTGCAGGTTTCCTTGGAATCATGTATTTCATCATATTTCGTCGAGTTTGGCTTGTCGAAGACCCACTGCCACTCCCTGGTTTTGAAGCAACGCTCAAGATGCTTGATATTGCTTCGGATGTTAACACAGGTGCGGTTGAGCATGCACGTGCATCACTGAAAACAATTGGTTGGTGGACGACCATCACCATGGGTGCACTCTTCCTTGTCGAATATCCTTTGATTTGGCTCAATGGTAAGAAACTTGCATTGCTTGATTACTTAGCCGAATCGGGACACATTGGAGATTATGGCCTTGCCACCTTCTATTCACACGGTAAGATTCACCAGCCCAGCGGCGTTGAAGACGGTGTCTCTCTCAAATACACCCATTGGTCTGCCGATGCGGCTTGGAATCCATTTGCCTACACGTACATCGGCGTGGCACTTACACCCTCTATGTTTGCAATCGGTTGGTTCATGAAAACCCGTGTTGCCTTCCTTGTGAATCTTGGAACTATAGTCGGGTGGCTCTTCCTTGTTCCACTTGCAGTGTGGCTCAATGTTCCAGTTTATGAGGCGCAACTTGGCACATCTGTACCGGTTCAGGAATATCACGCAGCAATGCATGCCTTTGATCCAGTGAAATACCCATCTTCGACTGGGCCAGCTCAAATGATTATCTTCTCGAAAACTGTTCGAACTATAGCAATTGGTTCCATCGTTGGTGGTGGAATGTTTGGTCTTGCGAAGATGTATCGAACATTCCTCAACATCTTTTCAGATATTGGCTCTGCGTTCAAGGGCGAGGGCAGCCAAGAATACATGGAAGGTAAGGGCTGGTATGAATGGCCATTGAAGCATATCCCTATTTTCATGGGCGTTACCTTCCTCTCAATGCTTGTCATATTTACCGTCGGTGGTTTCTCTCTCCTCGCATCACTGGTGTTTTCAACGGTTCTTATCCTTACGACCTTTTTACTCGGTGCGATTGCGGTTCGTGTTATGGGTGAGACTGGAATCGAACCGGTTTCTGGAACCTCATTCATTGTTCTACTGATGTTGCTTGGTGTCTTCTTGAATGCACAAGACCTTCTCCAATTAGATACTCAGGACGCCGTACTTCTTGGGCTGGTCGGAACGACCGTCTTTGGTTCAGCAATTTCAATGTCCGGAACGGTTATTGGAGATTATAAAAACAGCCTTTACATCGGAAATCGACCATATCACATTTCAAAAGGAAACATCATGGGAGTGATTCCCGGTGCAATCATTGGAGCTGGTGTTGCCATTTTCCTCTCAAAGCAACTCGCAGATGGGACCATAGATTTGATGGCACCACAAGCAAATGCTTTTGCTACATTCTCAGTCATTTTCGCAGAAGGACAGGGTGATCTCGGGCTACTTGCACTCGGATTCCTTCTCGGTATGTTTGTCGAATGGGGCACCGGCATGGGTACGTCCTTTGGACTTGGAATGTATCTTGACGTGCCGCATACATTGCCCATGCTCATCGGTGGCTACTCACGAGATAAGTGGGAAGACAAGAAACTCCGTCCGAAGATTGATGCCATCAAAGAAAAGGAAGGTGCAACTGTTGCCGAGAAGCAGCGAGCATTGATTCTACTGAGCACCTTTATGGTCGCTGCAGGTTTGCTTACAGGAGAGGCATTCTTTGGAACTGAGTCAAGTATTCTTTCGTTCTTAGACACCATGGTTGCAGATCCAAACAGTGTAGTATGGTATTTCGGTCGACTGATTGGATTCATTGGTCTGAATGTGTTGATTGGCGGCGGAATTTACCTTCTGTTCAAGAGAGCAGGGGTAATTGGCGGCGATAGCGTCGACGCAGTGCTTGAAAACTGAGCGTGAGAACATGTCGCAATCACCCAAGGCTCCGCTTTGGGTTTGGGGATTGCTTGTCGCTGCTGTTTGTGGAGTCTCAAGCGCTGGGGCTTTGTTTCAGCACGTTGATTCTGTCCCCCCATTACTTCGTGCTTCATGGCGCCTACAACTTACATCACTGGTTCTGGCTCCGTTTTTCATCTATCAATGGCGGCAACAGAACGCTACAATTAAATCAAGGATGTTTGAACGTAGGACACTTTTGATTCTCACGATGAGTGGTTGCGCCTTAGCTCTCCATTTCGGCTCATGGGTTGCCAGTTTGGATGCAACTTCTCTCACTCATTCATTGCTCTTTGTAACAGCACACCCGCTCATAATTATCGTTGGAATGGGATTTTTAGGGACGTTCATTGTTGGACATCGTCTTCCTAATCAACGAGAAATACTCGGCGCAATTATCGGTTTTTCCGGTGCTGCTCTCACCTTATTGGATCAAGGTCATCAACAAGGAGGCCACACGGTTACGCTTTGGGGCGATGCACTTGCTTTCTTTGGGGCTATCTTTGTCGTTGGCTACATCATCAGTGGACGTATACTTCGTGAGTGGATGCCGATTTTCCTCTATGCTTTTCCAGTCACTCTCCTCGCCTCTCTTTTACTCATTCCCGCCTCTTGGATTTTAGAACCGAATTTTGCATCATTTGGAATACTTGGTTGGACCAATGCAAAATACTTCCCTTGGTTCTTGGCGCTTGCTCTAATAGCAGGATTACTGGGCCACACCGGCCTTAATACCTGCTTACGCTATATCTCGCCGCTTACAATTTCAACCTGCGTAACGCTTGAACCCTTGATTGGTTCATTCATCGGTTGGGCCTTCTTTGACAGTGGTGTTCCCGGCCAGTGGACTTGGGTTGGCGGTCCGATACTTATTCTCGGAGTCGTCTTAGTCATCTTGGGTGGTAATATGGACAATACGAACAATCAAACACATGTGGCAACCGGAGAGGATTGAGGCGATACAATGTCAGCATCAGATGAATCTGGATGGATTTTACTTACGAACGATGATGGGATTGAGGCACCAGGATTTCGTTTACTCGTCAAAGCTTTGAACACAGCAGGATACAATGTAGTCGCATTTGCCCCTCATGAAAATAATTCAGCAGCAGGTATGCGCATTAACCTTGGAACTCCAATGGAACTGCGAAGGAGAGACGACCTTATCTCGGAGTGGGAACTTGACGGGGAGAAAGCCCAATCCCTGCTTTTTGAATTACAAGGCACTCCATGTGATACAATGATTGTTGCATTAGATGGCGGGTTGGAACATGCTGTTCCGGGAATTCATCCACGTTTGGTCGTATCTGGTGTTAATCTTGGGCCTAATATGTCACAAGATTCGTATCACAGCGGGACTATGGGCGCCGCTCGCGAAGCAGGATTGTATGGGATGCCTGCAATTGCATCTTCGTTTACATCCTTCGAACTTGAAGGCATGGAAGATGCCGTTGAAGCGACGGTTCAACTCATCGAGGCTGCGCTGAACATCTTACCTGTTAAACCGGTTAATCTACGTCGTCCCAAAGTAGATTTATCTGCACCGCACCTTAGTCGCTGGCCAAATATACCAAAACATCCAGCATGGGAGAATGATCCGAAATCTGCACTTCGAATCGCTTTTCAACAGGGCGAGTTGATGCTCAATCTCAATGTTCCACCTGGGTGGAATGGTGAGGTTTCTACAACCCGATTGGGAATGCGGTGGTATCGTAATGCCGTCTCTTTCAATTCTATAGAAGGTGATGAAGAGGCGATTTTTACTATTGGTGCTGCATCGATTGACCATTCGGTTGTTGCTCAAAGTGATTGCGATACGGTTGCGAAAGGAACCGCCAGTGTTTCTTGTTTGCCGGTATGGCCTCAAACGCATCCACTCGCACTTGATGACGCATTGCTGACATGGGCGTTAGAGTCTTGTGAGGGTGGATACCCCGCTTGGTTTTAT
>CALCOP010000160.1 GCA_937897365.1 uncultured euryarchaeote | reverse complement strand
ATTGGTTTCGAGTATTTTCGATGGGATCTTCTGAATACTCAAACCCTTCACCATAAGGGTCTGGTAGTGGAATGTAGGCTTCAGAGCCATCCGATTTTCCACCTGCTCCTGCCATGGCGCTCATGTCGATACGAGAAGTTCCTTAATTTGGCTCTTGCCTTTCATTTCGGAACAAACTGGGTGGCGGACGTGCCAGGATTTGAACCCGGGATCTTCGGCTTAGGAGGCCAACGCATTATCCAGCTGTGCTACACGCCCAATTGTCCCAACATGGAAGATGTCAAGACGCTTTCGCAATATCCATCCGTTGACCGATTTCAGCGACCTGAAACAAAAATCGTTCTAATTCGATTCGCCCTTGCATTGAACGGTTTAAGCCAACATCACACGCAGAAAGGGCGACAAGAGTTTCTGCAAGTATGGGCTCAGGGAGATGAAGACGGCCCTCGGTCAAGATACGATGAAAATGAGTCACAACGTCTTCGGGTTCAAGACCATTCTCTGACATAACCTGATCCAAAACGCCCATCGCTCCCTTGAGCACTCGTTTATTCTTATTGCCTTCTTTCTCCCAACGCCAATCATGAACCCGGTTACGCAATGCTTCCTCAAGAATAAGTTGAACTTCTCGTAAGGATGTAGAAGCGAGTAAGTTCTGAAGATTTTTCCTGTCGTTCAGTAATTTACGAACAGTAAGGAGTTCGGTAACAAAAATTGCCTTTCGTATATTGCCAGATGAAATGTGGGATATGTCGCCCAAAATGCCACGAACTGGAGTGAGGTTTTCTTCTTCGATGATTTCATGTAGACGGCGCTCAATGTCTTGACGAGGTATCTTTGGCAGTCGAATATGTTGCGTTCGACTGCGTAATGCTTCGATGATTCGAGAGGGAGTGTGAGCAGTGAAAATAAAGCGAGCACTCCCACTGCTGACCTCCATCATTCTACGCAAATATGATTGACGAATGGTGCCAAGAAAATCTGCATCTTCGATGACAATTAATCGGGATACTGGAGCCCTCTGTTCGGCCGTATGATTGCATTCCACGCCTGCTGGAGGGGGAGTATCTACTGCAGAGGATGAAAAATTATGGTCAAAAGCATCCAAGCTGGTTCGGCCGGCGAGAGTATCCTCTGAACCGCTTCCTTCAGGTCGAAGGAATTCTTCGAACTTACCCATAGCGCCGGCGGACCGAGAAAGATCTCGGGCTTGCAACACGTGCGTGCGTGATTCCCATGTGGGACCGAGAACCTGTCGAGCAAGGAGACGCCAAGCAGCAGTTTTACCGACGCCAGCAGGGCCGGAAAGGAGAAGATGCGGAGGATTCGCCTGAAGAGATGTGTGCTGAAGGTTGTTTCGAGTCGACTCTGGAAGCAATAAATCCTCAAACAAGAGAGGTGCTTTATCCGCGAGCCAAGATGACATGGAATCGCCTTAATGCCAGAGGTCCTTCAACCCTGCGCGGGAGAGTGTGATGTGAAATCACTCGGCTTTGATCGTTTTATTGCCTTGTCGACGTAACTTCATGAATATTCGAGAACCACACGCTTTGCAACTGATTCCGTTGCGTTCACGGTGGAACGATTCAAGGTTTCCGCAGACAGCACATTTGTAATCAACGAGTTCAACCATAGTATTCGACTCCATTCTACGCGACCAACCACCCTTTCTTGAAGGTGTCCCTTGGGTAGTGGTGAGGCTTGAACCTGAAAACGGCTTACTGGCCGGCAAGTAATGCTGGCACCATTCGGATGTGCTGTGCGGTACTCAAATCGGTATCTGCAAGCGCATCTGTAGCAACCATGCAGCTGTCTACAAAGACCCAAGATCCTGCTTGTTGCTTGGCTTGGTCTACGATTTCGCTTTTGGTCATTTGAACAACGCTGTGCCCAGTTGGGTCTGCGATTTCAACGGTGTATGTCGGCTCATCAGTCGAATCTTTACCTGCTTGGAGTGCGGGTACGACGCGAATGTGCTGTGCTGCATCAAAGTCGGTGTTCTCAAGTTGGTCTGTTGCCACCATGCGGTTGTCGACAAAAATCCAGTTTCCTTGGCTCTTTGACGCCTGGTCAATAAGGTCGGTCTTGGTCATCTCGACAACGCTGTGTCCAGTGGCATCTGCTATTTCTACGGTGTATGTTTTCTCATCCATAATTTCACTTCACAAATCGGACCCTTCGACTCCATATAAAGAAAATCAGAATTTCGGATAAGATGAAAAGGCGACTGCGCGTATACCCTCCATGGAAGAGCCTGTTGATATCCCTTCCTTGGTTGTCCTCGAGTTTGATTTCAAAGATTTACCTACAAAGCAGGACATCTCACTCAATATTACCGCACAAATTACTGTGGGTGCTTCAGATGACCAGCAGGCAGTAGATAGTGGTAAAACGGCACTTTCCGGCCGTTCATCTTTCGAAATTGAGCAGATTGCTCGAGACATGGTGTTCCAAGAATTTGCTTCAGCCATTAAAATGATTACAATCGAAGACATCAACCGTAACAAAACGTGGTTCTTGAATCATTGCTGCGACATTATTGACAACAGATTGAGTCTGATTGGATTGCATGTTCTTGACATAGATGTCATCGACATTACAGATGACAGCGGATGGATTGAGAGGGCTGGTGCACGGGCATTGGCTGAAGCTCGAAGAAAGAATGAGCGTAACTGAGCGACTTTGTAAGGCGCTTCAAACCCGAGCCATTAACCCAAGCGACAGAGGTATAGGGGAGAGGAACCTTTGATGAATCGCAGTGTCAATGCGACACCTGCGTAAATGGTGTTGAAGGAGTGTCAACGGGGCAGAGCGCGGGAGTAATCCTTGTCGGAAGTCGTGGATAATCTCAAGCATTTCTTGACGTTCACTCTTACTGAGATTGCTGGACAATTTGCCCAGGACGCGCTCCATTGCATGAGCAATTGGCCCGCTCTTTGTGAGGACATTCAGCGATTGTTGAGCCTCAGTCATGTAAGCAAGAGCAACTGTATCTGGACGGTCGCCGTTGTCGAAGCCTCGGGCAATCAAACGTCCGAGTCTGCGCTTTGCGTCAGGTGAACGGCTTAACAGGAAGAGTTTGTTGACGTTGTGGAATTCCATAAGTGCCTTGGCAGTCCAGCCT
>CALCOP010000159.1 GCA_937897365.1 uncultured euryarchaeote | reverse complement strand
GTCATCTACACATCGTTTTGATTTTTTCAGAACAGATGCACCGATACAGACTGTAGACCCCACCCCTCGTATCGAGGTGTTGGAACGTGGAACCACCTCTGTTGATGCCTCTGTCTTTGGTTCGGACCCGGATGGTCAGGATCTCTTTTTCATGTCTGCAGAACTGATTGGTAACTCTTCGACTGATTTTTCGATAGATCTCAGCCAAGATAAACGCACGATGTCGGTAAACCATCTTGCAGTCGATGAGGTTGTAAACGGAACTCAGGTGAATCTAACCTTAAGAGCGGGTGGTAGTGGTGTTATTGATGAGGTCGAAGTTACTTCCGAAATCATCATTATTTTGGTTGATGACCCCGTGCAAAAAATTGCTGACGTGCCCATGCAGAACCTCATTGAAGATGGGAGCCCAATCACACTTTCTCTTTCCAACTATGTCATGGATCCAGAAGGAGCTTCACTTGTCGCCAGTGTTGTCGGGGCGAACCAAGATACATACGGCCCAGTCTCGTTCAGTTTTAGTGGTGATAACATGACGTTAACACCTTTGTTGAACGCAAACGGCGCTTCTGTCCTTCATCTCTTCGTCGGCGATGGTACAAATGCTCCTATTGAACTTGATATTCCACTTTATGTCGAGCCAGTCAACGACGGTATTCTCATCAACGAAACCGCTTGGTCATTTACGGTTATCGAAGACGAAGGCCTCTCCCTCAATTTGTCTGATTTAGCCTCTGATGTTGATGGTGATAACCTGTTTTGGACCATTGAAAGTACCTCTCAATCCGTAGAGGTTACCCGCTCTTTTTCGCTCTTTATTGTAACACCCATTTTGGATTTTTCTGGTTTTGACAACTTTACGACCATCAACATCAGTGATGGTTCTGTCACCGTTCAGCGAACAATGAACATCACTGTATTACCTTCTCCAGATGCACCTATTCTTACACTTCAAGAATTAAATCTCATTGACGCAACTGCTGCCAGCCTTCAGTGGTGGGTCTATGACGCAGATGGAATCATGCCGAATACTACAGAAATTCAAGTCAACGGAACAGTGCTGGAAAATCTTTCCTCGTCATGTGTTTACGGCGCATCAGATCAAACAAATCGTTGCCTCTCTATGCTCCCAATTCCAGAATCCCATAATGGAACAATCGAAGTTCGCGTATCTGTCTATGATGAAGAACTCGGTCTCGATGTAACCTCATCTCTGTGGATTAATACGACGCCTTTCGAGACCGTCCCTCTCCCTCCAAGTTCGGATTCTGACGGTTTAAGTTCCCTTGGCGTAACCCTCCTTACTGGAACGGCTTTGCTCATACTTATCGTGTTGCTCAGTATTATTCTCGTTCTTCGCAGAGGCGTAAAGAACACACCAGATTTACCAATCGTTGAAGTTGAACAAGTGGTTGAGATTGAGGTCGAGGAAGAAGTAACCTCATCGAAACCAAAGAAAGGTGGACTATTGGCACAAGCTCAACAGAAGAAGTGAATCACAAAGGAATGTTACCGTGCTTTTTTGGAGGACTCCATTCCCTCTTCGATTGGAGAATGTTGAGTGCTCGACACAGTCGTAATCGACTTTCACTGGGTTCAATGACATCGTCGAGCCAACCGTTTCTCGCAGCGACATACGGGTCTCCAAATTTCGCCTTGTATTCTGCAATCAAGCGTTGGCGCGTTTCCTCTTTTTTATCATCGGGTGCCTTCGCAATTTCCGCTCTGTGAATTACATTTACTGCCCCCTCTGCACCCATTACAGCGAGTTCAGCGGTTGGCCATGCAATGTTGTAATCGCTTTGCAAGTGTTTGCAAGACATTGCTAAATATGCCCCTCCGTATGCTTTACGTGTCACAAGGGTGAGTTTAGGAACGGTTGCTTCTGCATATGCGAACAGCAGTTTGGCTCCGTGCCGGATAATTCCTCCCCACTCTTGGACCACACCGGGTAAGAATCCTGGGACATCCTCAAATGTAACCAAGGGTATGTTGAATGAATCACATGTTCGAATGAATCGAGCAGCTTTTATCGATGCGTCAATATCAAGGCATCCTGCCAAAACTTTGGGTTGGTTTCCTACTACGCCGATTGTTTTTCCTTCAAGTCGGGCAAAACCGATGATGATGTTATCTGCATATGCTTCAAACAACTCGACAAATATTCCATCATCGACAATTTCTTCGACAACTTTGACCATGTCATAGGGCTTGTTCGGATTATCTGGTACGAGATTCTCAAGGTCAGCATTTAGTCTGTTAGCGGGGTCAGCAGATTCTTCGAAAGGCGCCTCTGCCATGTTATGATCTGGCAAGTATGACAAGATTTCAGTAGCAAGACCGCAGGCGTCTTCTTCATCATCCGCAATTAAGCAAGCAATACCGGAGCGTGAAGCATGAAGTGTAGCGCCCCCTAATCCTTGGGCATCGATTTCACCTTCGATGACCTCTGGCGTTTCAAGAGGTGAGGAAAGGAAGAGTTGACCGTGATCTTCACCCAGAATGGTGAAGTCAGCAAGGCTTGCGGCAAGAGCAGAAACACCGACCACTGGACCAAGAACAAGACTAATCATGGGCACTCGACCACTGCATTGAACTAATCGGTCGAGTAATTCACCAGTTCCTCCCAGCGCCGAGATTCCGTCGTGTGCCCTTTGGCCACCACCATCCCACATGCCGATAATTGGTGCCTTGACACGTTCAGCCATTTCGATAATTTTGGCGATTTTTTTGGCATGCATTTCACCCATACTTCCTCCATGGACACTGAAGTCTTGTGCAAAGCAGTACACACGTCGACCGTTAATTGTTCCATGACCAGCGACCACTCCATCTCCGAGTGTTTGGTGAAGGAACATACCATTGTCTGATGAGCGATGCGTGATGAACGAATCAATTTCGAGAAATGAATCTTCATCGAGAAGTAGCGAAATACGGTCTCTGGCGGTTCCACGACCACTGGACCGAATTGATTCTTGGCGCTTGAGTCCGCCTCCAAGACGAGCCTGTTCTCGCTTGTATTGGAGTTCCTCGAGGCGTTCACTCGAATTCCCTGCCATATGTTGTCCACCTCGTCTCGGTTTTTCATTCAAGCGCTCATGTCCGAAGTAAATTAATTCCTTCTCCACAGAGATTCGCAGCCACAGCATCCTGCACCTTCATCATGTTTGAAAGTGCCCAATGAACCTTAACGACTACGGTGTCAGGAGCTGCCACACTTCCATGTCCAAGTATCCCCATCTCCATTTGTTTTCGTCCCTTTGAATAGACATTCATATCCACAGGGCCATGGATGCACTGGTTCGTGACGATGATTGGAATTTCACGATTGATGCACCTCGTAAGTGCGCGCCAGACTTTCGTATTTTCAGGAGCATCTTTTCCAGGATCATCAATTGGTAGGTGGCCTAGGCCAGTCCCTTGAATCACAATTGCTTGAACTCCGGTTTGAACAATAGCCTCTATTTCCTCGGAGTGGAACCATGGCCCTGCGACAAATTGTGCAATGCGGACACCTGTTTCATAGGATGTCGGCCTTTGACAGATGGGTCGTTCTGAACCCTTCTCCTGATTCTGTTCATAACCCGGTTCAAGTATGTGTGAGCATTCTCCATTCTCAACTGCAATCATCGCAAGTGGTTCGCAATTTACGGTTTGGAAAGCGTCCCTTCGGGAGGAATGCAATTTGCGAACTCCGGTTCCCGGATAGACAGCACACACGCCGTCATTATTTGATGCGTGCATTACCACGACAACGCCGTCACCAGAATCACCCAGAGGTTGAGGGCCATGTGCGGCCCAATACACTGCCGAAATCAAATTTTCACTGGCATCAGATGAACCTCTATCTGATGAACGTTGAGAGCCAACAAAAGCAATTCTACCTGGAGGAGTTTCTCCTTTTCCACACCATGCAAAACTCAAAGCCGCAGAGGAAATGTGTAGTGTGTCGGTTCCATGCGTCACCACAACTCCATCACAGCCATCATCAAATGCTCGCTTTGAAGCGTGTATTATTGAGTTCCAGTGCTGAGGGCGGATGTCATCGCTGAACATGTTGCCAAGTTTGACTGCTTCGATATTCGCAATTGCGGTGAGTTCTGGTATTGTGGCAATGAGTTCTTCAGGCTCAAAACGAGCCACAACAGCTCCTGTCGAATAGTCGACCTTTGAAGCAATTGTGCCACCGGTGTGGAGTATACGGATGCGAGGAAGGGTCTCATCAACATCGACAGGTAGAGGCTTTTGTTCACTAAGCGGAGTGTTTGAACCAAGAATTTCTATTGATTCAATCTCTTCAATTGGATAACTTGCATTGTAGCCATTGACTAATTTCAAAGTGACATGATTTTTCGCAGCTGGATGAAGTGCTACACCCTGTATGACGGTCAGACCATTGTGAGAGTTGACCTCAACTTTGACCCTTTGACCTGCGACTGGAGACTCAACCATGTCAATATCCACTCGCCGAGAGCACATCAACAGTTCGCACAGTTCATGCTGGGGATGTTCACTTTGAGTGTTTATTTTTACGACGAAAATATGGTTTTCAAAACGACTCATTTCTCACTTTGAGCCTCTTTAAGATACGTGTATGAGAACTGTGCGTAAAGTGCCGGCAGGAAAACAGATTCGAAATCTGCGCGATGCACGGTCTCGTGCCGTGAAGTGGTGCCGGGAGCGGGGCTTGAACCCGCGACCTTCGGATGTCTCAGACATCGCAAGGGGTTTGCACGTCATACGATTGCCCAGAAGGCTGCCCTATGAGTCCGACGCGCCACCAACTACGCCACCCCGGCTTATCTGTCGCCTGTCGCGTTCCCCATTTCAACCATACGGCTGAAAAGTGATGTAATTTTACCGTAGGCTTCATGCACTCTACACCTTAGGAGCGTGCATGGTTGACCTCAATACTGCCATGGCCGCCGCCTCGGTAGACCGCCAAAAGCGAATGGCTGAAGAGGGTAAAGAGCGGATGAAACGCCGTAGTGGTCGCGACCTTGGAATTGAGGCGTTTGACCCGGTTAAGCACGTCGCCAAGGAAAAGGCTGAAACAGCCTCAATGTGGCTTGTTATTTCATTTTCAGTGATTATCTCACTCTTGATGCGATATGTATTGATGCCGAGAACAACTGTTGAGAAATCAGATATTCTTTATCTTGCACCATTGGCAGCAATTTTCTTGATTCCTCAAGTTCATCGTATTGTCATGCCTTCTTCGTTTAATGAAATTTATACGAAAGGAACCTGGTTCAAGGCAGGTTTTCTTCACACATTTACATTTTTGGCCATGGCTTTCCTTTTGGTAAACCCTCCATTGGGTGATATTGTTGCTCCTCAACTTGCCGATAAGTGGGTGCTGGTTCAAAATGAAGGTGATGAATTCAATTTTTCTGAAGGAATGGGCTCGAGCGGCACCTTGGTTTGGGAAGTTGAGCAAGACGCCATTTTATCTGGGGACATTTGGCTCTTGTTTGGTTTAGCTGACAATGTCAATGTTGACGGTGCCACTATTCTGGTAGGATTGTCCAATAATGCAGGTGATGTTCAGCTGGAAAGCGATCCCGATTTTTGGAGTGACAATATGGATGTTATATCCAATAATACAGGTAATATCTCGAATACAGCGAGTAGTTCGATTTTGATGCCTCACGGTGATTTAGACCAAGATTTCGCCATTATGCTCGGCACTGATTTGGCGGTTGGTGAACATTTGATTACTGTGACTATTTTAGAGCAAGGAGACCCTTGGGAAAACTCTCGCATCTATGAGTGGACCTTACGGGTTGTTGAGCAACTTCCCGAAGCATCTGCCTCATGAAAGGAGATCGCCATGCGCTAACATGATGCTGTTAAGTAAACGGCTTATACGATGAACATCACGTTGTTCGAGTGTTTGTTTGTGCAGTTGCCTTTTTCTCAAAGCGTGAACAAGGGGTGCGGCAACCGTCCAGCACATGAGGTCTAAGCAGCGATTGTAGATTGTTGTCATGAATCAACCGATGAGGTTTGGAAGGTGTTCTTTTCCAACGCCCTTAATGTGAAAGTGAAAGTGAATCTAAGCACGTAAATGCGTGACAAGTCGAGCAGTAAGTGCGTCTAACTGGATTTGTTCGCCGCCACCTTCAACTAAACGATAGTCAACTTCAGCCATCCACTCAGTCATATCCAACTTTGCTTCTTCTGAGAGGAAATCTGCCGTGTAAAGCTCACGATGTAATTGGTTTACAAAATCAGTACCTGCAAGGCCATACTTGTCTAAGAGTTCACGCAATCTTCGTCGAGCAGCGTGGAATCCATCGTCCCTGCATGCCATCAAGAATTGGTGAAGTGCTTCAGGCGGTGCGGTTGCAGATGTCTCATAGATGAGGTCACGTGAGACGCTCATGTCCAATGCGGCTGCGACTTGAAGCCCCGTCAGTGCTTTGCGCAGATCGCCCTGAGAGATTCGAGTTAACGCTTCACCTGCATCATCTGCTAAGGTGACACCTTCTGCTTTGGCAACATGGTGAACTTGAGCGTTAACATCAGCATCTGCGAGGGGTCGGAATCTGAATACTGCACATCTTGATTGGATTGGTTCAATAATTTTGGAAGAATAGTTGCATGAAAGAATAAATCTGCATGTTTCGGCATACTGTTCCATAATACGTCGAAGAGCACCTTGTGCATCGTTGGTAAGGGCGTCGGCTTCATCGAGAAAAATGATTTTGAAAGAGGCACCACCATAGGGTGAGGTCCGGGCAAACTGCTTCACTTTTGTACGGATACTTTCCAATTTTCGCTCGTCTGAAGCATTCATTTCCAAGAGATTCCTACGGTATTCCTCACCAAATACGTCTTTTGTTAACGCCATCGCTGCGGTTGTTTTCCCAGTCCCCGGAGGACCAGCAAACAGTAGATGCGGGAATTCTTTGCTTTCTGAATAAATCAAGAGGCGTTGGACGACTGCAGCCTGTCCTCGTATTTCCTGAACTGACTGAGGGCGGTGCCTTTCAACCCATAGTTCGCTCATGCGGAGAGGTCAATGCCGAGCCTCCTTGAACATTCTCCTCTCAATTGAAGAAAAAGTCGTCCAAAACTGCATTGAAAAGTTGTGTTTATTCGCTGACTTGAGGACGATTTCAAGACCGAGGAAGGGAAAAGACAGTATATGGCGCAGGGCTTGAACGCATTGAGTCCCATGCCACGCGAGTCTGCCCCCCGTCGAACTTCGTTGACTATCTTCCTTGTATTGATGTTCTTATTTGCTGATGTGATGCTACCTCAAGCAGTTGATTATGATAATGAACTCACAGAGCAGCACAGCGTTTCTCTGGTAAGTTCTATCGTTTCAGTGAATGCTGATACCTCAATGAGTGAATTGAATCCTACGACGAATTACAATCAAAGTGGCAGCGGATATCTGGGTATTTCTGATGCTGGGTTTGAAAGTCGACTTTTGTTTGATTTCCCATTGAACTTTACCTCATCCGATACTGTTCATTCGGCGACATTAAACATCGTTTGTGATGAAAACTCTCTCTCTTCATCGGATATCTCAATTTACGCCGCAACTCCCTCGACTTGGAACTCCAGCACAGTCACATGGTCTCAGGCTGATTTGGGTGTGATGTGGAGCACATTTGGTGCGGATGGCAGCAACGATCGAAGTTCTTGGGAGCCGCCTTTCAGAGCGACCACAAACGGGACTTTTTCCATTAATGTAACTTCAATTGCCCAAAGTGCTGCGGCAAACAATCTCACGTCAGTCAACATACTGCTCTCCGCTCTGGGCTCTGAATACGAATGTTATTTCTCCGAAGCAGGTAACCTTGCGAACCAGCCTCAACTGGTGTTGGTGACCTCTTCCTCTGCAGCAGGTAACGGCGGTTCAGTCATTTCTGATTTTGCAGATGATGGTTTGCCTCTCATGACTGGAGATTTGGTTTTGACAGCAGATACCACACCGACCCTTTCATACAATTCCTTGGTCGGAGTAAATGTCGAATATCAGCTCTCCCTTGATGAAGGGTTCAAAAATGTCAATGACCTTGAGTGGCACTACTCTACTCTTTGGGATTCATTCAGCACCGGTATCTCTTCGGGTAGTTTTACAATTCCATCAGCTGAACAGTTCTCAAACGGAACACAAATTTTCCATCGAGTCCGCAGTATTGATTCAACCGACACACTGAGCGATTGGTCGACAACTGAATCGTTCTTACTTCCTTCTCATTCAGTTACTGACCATGGAGATGGCACTGCCAGTGTCGATGTCGATATCGATGATTTGGGTGACATTGGCTCCTTCATCGAAGATTCGTATGCAAATCAATTGAGCAAGAACACCAAATACGGCTCAACAGATACTTTAGAAACAAGTGTAACATCCAATAAAGAATCAGTTATTCACATGCGATTTGACATGAAACTTCTCGGCCTTCCTGCAAATGCTACGATTCTTGATGCACAGGTGAACTTAACGCGTGACTCATCATCTAACAACGCTCACCTTTCGATGCATGAGATGGCCCCGGGCCAATGGAAAGAAAACGAAATAACTTGGAATCGAGGCTCTAATGCCAACAGTTGGTCCGACGGAGGTCGAGAATACGCCTCGACTGCTTCAGATTCTGGCATCAACGGTTCTCAAGCAAGCAGCAAGTTCAGTTTTGAGTTCACCGATGTACTTCAGTCGTGGGTTCAAAGCGGCACAACAGATAGTGCTGACTTCATGATTACCGCTCGTGGTGAAAATGAAGCGTTCTCAACAACCGGTACGAAGAACACTGTATTCTATTCCTCGGACGCACTCGTTGACGCTGACAAACCGTCGGTTTCAATCACTTACATGTGGGGCCCATCAGCAGCACTTGCTAATGTTTCTTTGACCGGACCACTTGATGGTGAAGCCGTTTGGAATCAATCTGGACACAACTTTACTGCAAATCTCACTCCATCACTTACTTGGATGCCGAGCACTCTCTCACAAGAAATGATTCTTCAAATCGCAACTGATGAGCAATACCGAAACCGCATCTTCGTATCAAACACAATTTCAGACAGCGATTTTACACCCTCTGACGGCATCCTTAATATGACTGGAAACCTTGCGTTAGAAGCCGGAAATATGTATTTTTGGCGTATGGCTAACTTAGATTCTGATGGGAGGTATGGTCCCTGGTCTTCATCGAATTTCCTCGTCAGTTCTCTTGAAAGCACTTGGCTGGGGGGCGATCGATACGAATTCCGCATGAAACATGGTAACGGAACCACTGATGGTCTGTACCCAGAATGTCTCGACACCTATGTTGACAGCGGAACTCCAACACAAAATTACAACGACGAATCCAAACTTCTCATATCTTACAATACATATCCAATCGAGGCAATGGGTCTGTTAAATTGTAATTTAGTATCAAATCTCTTGCCTGCGGGCTACGCAGTTGAATCTGCTCACCTCTCTATGGTTGTTGGAAGCACACCGACCAACTCTCCGAAAGTCGCAGTTTGGGAAAGCCGTCAGCATAACTGGACGGATGATGGTGCGACGTGGAACTCCTATGACGGAACAAATAACTGGGGCATGGCAGGTGCAAAGGGTTGGGAGCGTTCTTCATTGCTCGATTCCGTGGAAATCGGTAATTCCTACACAACTGGAGACCGTGTCGATTGGAACGTCACTCTCGGAGTTCAAAATGCTATGAGAGAAAATCGGAGTGTTGATTTCCTGATAGGTATTCTTGGCGCAGGTTCTGGTCAGAGTCGAGAAGTACAATTGTATCCTGGATTGTCACAAGATTCTGAAAAGCCCGAGTTGACTTTCGTCTATGTTCCAGGTTCGAATGCCGTTCCGACAAATCCTGTAACTGTTTCACCTCTCAACGGCTCATGGTCGATGGGTACAGGTGTCGATCAAACTCCCGAAAAGCGTCCGGAATTGACATGGTCGTTTGGAAGTAATCTTGCCGTCGGTGGGTGGGCTGTCCAACTCGACACCAGTTCGAGTTTTGATTCAGCATCGCTTTTGACCATGACCTCATGGAACGATGCTGGATTTGATGCAGCGAACCTGTCTTTTACCCCTACTTCCGATTTGGATGACGGATTGACATGGTATTGGCGAGTCCGTGCGATTTCCTCGACAAACCAAATTGGAAATTGGTCGAATGCGTTCTCTTTCTCTATCCCGGATTTGACGACTTGGCAAACGTGTCCTGACGGCTCATGTGCTTCGGTTGAACTCCATCACAGAGAGGCAATGCCGAATTTGAATTTACCGAACTTCATTGATACTTATGTCATTGAATCCGGTTCCGGTTCATCAAATACATACAACTCCTCCTCACAACTGAAGGTTGGAGCAGTGGGTTATGACCGTCAGGCAATTTCACTTCTTCGAATTCCTTTGAATTCACTTCCACAACCGAACAATGCCCGAGTTACCGCTGCTCAATTGAATCTTTATTCAGAGTTTTCATCGTCGACTGGCGAGCCTATTGCAGTCCGGCCAGTCTATCAAAACTGGACCACTGGTGCAAACGACACCACATATGACGGCACCAACAACTGGTCACAACTCGGTGGTCGTGACATCGGGGTTGACATCGGGCCATATGTCGATTTACAACAATCTGTCAACGCTGATTGGATGACTTGGGATGTAAGCGAAGCTGTTCAATCTGCTTTGGATTCTGGTATCTCATATCTCTCATTGGCACTCTATGCATCCAACGACATAACCTCTTATTCGAACGGCCCTAATGTCGTCACTTTTACTTCAACAGAAGGTCTTTCCAGTCAACACCCATGGCTCAATTTGACATGGTCGAATGGTACTTCTCCTGTGCCCGTAACCACTGGAGTGAATCTCGCACCAGCCAACAATTCAATCTCTTGGGATCTGTCATCGCATGCTCTGCTACCGAATTACGTTCCAGAGTTTACTTGGTCTCACAATTCATCGAATGTCGATGCATGGAGAATCCATATCTTTGAGAGCGCAAGCGATGATATGGCGGGCCGTTACACCTATGATTCACGTGTGGACTCCTCGATGTTTGACTTGACAAACCTCACCTTTACGCCTTCTACATCACTGACGCACGCTCAAACGATTCGATGGACAGTTCAACCGATACAGTCGGGAATGATAGGTCCTCAAAGCACCTCGACACTGTTCCACATTCCCGATACGGAATCATCTGAAATAGACTCAACACATGCATGGGTTTCCTTCCAAGACGGTTCAATGGTTGAGGATGAAAATTATCCGATTCTTACACAAGATACAACTCTTGACCAAGGTAATGCATTTGCGAATAACGGTGGTTTTGGTTATTTAGCGGTTGGTCAAAGTCCAACAAACAGTATTTTGCGTTCCACGACATTGATGGAAATTGATTTCTCTACTCTTCCTCTGCCAAACTCATATGAAATCAATAACGCTACTCTTGAAATAACCGTAATTTCCGGTAGCGATGAAATCTTTGTTACTGTTTCAGAAATGATTACTGGATGGGATGAATCCTCGAGTTGGGCTCACCCCGGTAACAATACCACTTCCTGGCTTGGAACTGGTGCATACCATTCTCCAGATTCTCAGATTCCTGAAACGAGCGGTTTTTGGATTAACGGCTCAAGTGTGTTTGAAATTAACGTTACTTCTATGCTACAACACGCTATTGAACGTGGACAAGAAAGCCTGAACATCCTCATTCAGCCAGAAGAAATAGATGGTACCGTGGACGGCACATATTACATTGCCAGCAGTGAATATACTGGAATATCGGACCGTCCGAAACTAACGATGACCTATGAATTAACAACGCCTTGGTCTCCAACGAGTCCAACAAATTTGCATCCAATTGATGGCTCTACACTTTGGAATCTCTCTTCACCTACCCCTGACGGTACTGATGTGGTTGACGGAAACTGGTCATCCAGTGACACCAACCAAACTCAATGGGTGTTGTGTGGAGCATCTAACGAGCGAATGACCTTGGATCTCGAGTGTTTTGATTCTCATTCAGTTAGCAATGGTTCTGAATTTAATGTCACATGGGATGCACAGAATCTTACTATGACTGCAACTGATTTGGATAAAGGCGACTATTGGCGATATTGGCGTGTCCGTGGCGACCAAGATAGCCGAATAGGGCATTGGTCAAACGTTCAGAAGTTCCGCATTCCTGAGGACCAAGGCTACTCCGATGGTTTAGGAAATTACACTGTATTTGTCAACCGTGGCTCTATTTTTACGGATACTGGGCTTCTACCAGTTGTACCTGATGCAGAGGTTTCGTCCTCATCAGCCACGAACATGGGTTCGTCAACGCTCCTCAATCTCGGGACTTCTGCTTCGGGAACAGGTGAAAGCCAGGTCTACCTTGAGTTCGATCTAAGTTCAATGGCTTGGCCTTCTGCAATGACACCTACCTCGATGCTGCTCAACCTCTATCGGACGAGTGTCACTGGAACTTCTTCGACAACAATTTCGGCCCATGCTTGCTCGTCATTCAATGAAAACGCCGTTACTTGGAATACCAGCGTGTCTTGTTTATCGAGCGAAATCACTCGTTCGACGCTAACACTTTCTCCTGCATCAGGTTGGGTTGAATGGGATTTAACCAGTTTAGCTCAATCCAATGTGGCGAATGGAAACCTTACCATGACCGTGCTTTTGAAGACAGTGGGCAGTCCTTCGACAAGTCACTCGTTCCATTCTTCTGAGGCGGTAAACGAATCACTCCGTCCACGCTTAATCGTTCAGTATGTCGATAACGTCAATGGGATACAACCTCCCGGACAACCAGTTCTTACGTCTCCACAAGACGGTGCAATTCTCTACAACATCTCAGGACCTACACTTCAACCTGATGATAAGCCCGTACTTACTTGGTCGGCTGTTTCGGGTGCGAACGGTTATGTTGTAACTATTGCAAATGAGACCGGAGTCTATACATTCAAATCATGGGAATCGACTGAAATCACTGGGACGTCTTTCCGGTTTGCAAACTCACTCACTACCGGTGAAGTGTTTACTTGGTGGGTCCAAGGTGTGAATCAATCAATTCCTGGACCATCATCCTCACGATGGAGTTTTGCAATTGGTGATCCTCATCACACGGATAATAACGATCTGACGTATACCTACACTTTCCAAACAGGCAATGAAGTTGCTCAATTCGGACATACCAATATCCGCGAGACGCATCTCAGTGAAGCCTCACCTCAGACCAATTTTGGTGACGCCCTTCATGCTGAAGTTGGAACATACTTCGGCGCAAATTCCGGATTGGAAGCACGACTCACGTTTGCTCTCGATAACAGCCAAGTACCACTACCGGTTTATTCCAATATCCATTCTGCAAGCATCGGTTTCTACATTGATTCTTGGGATTCAACGGGGGGAGCAACTGAAATGACGTTCAGCGTCCATAGAATCTTAAACACCCAATGGGCTCAATCATCTTCAAGTTGGAACGCCTCTTCGACATCAGCAACCGGCACATGGGGTGCGCCTGGTATGCAGGCAGGTGTCGATTATGATGCAACACCGGTTTCGACATTTGTTGAAACCGACATGTCTGACAATCGATGGATTTGGTTTGACATCGGTGTTCATGGAATGCTTATTGACAACGACAACTCTTGGGTTCTCATTGCAACTCCTAACCGTGGGACTCTCCTTGCAAACTTTATCTCAAGTGAGAATCCTACTGAGAACTACCGCCCTCAAATCTTGCTCAACCACACAGATGCAGCCTCTATCGCTTTAACTCCGACTGCTCCTACGACGGACGCCGACACATCGGTGAGTTTCTCTTATGTTGCCTATGATTACATGACAATGCCAATCAATGCGCCGGTTATTTGGAGTGCAAGTAACGGAAGCATTTCACAAACAGGCGTATTTACACCTCACGCAACCGGACAACACACTGTTTCAGCATGCTTTGGAATCATCTGTAAAACAGAGATTGTGACTGTTACTCCCGGAGCACCGGCAACCTTGGTCGTTCAACCATTGACTGCAACCCTTTCGGCTGACGACAGTTTACAGATTACTGCAAACATTATTGATCAAAACGGTAACATTGTCCCAGGTCAATCGATTAACTACCTACCAAGTAATGGCAGTATGGATCCTATTACTGAAGGCCTATTTATTCCATATGCCAGTGGTTCCCAAACCGTAGAGGTTTCTTGGACAGCTCCTGATATGTCCATTCAAATGATTACCGTTGCCATCACAGTTGAGACTGGCGTTGCTTCGTACTTTGTATTGAATGGTTGCGAAGGTACAGTCCCCGCAGGCATTTGGTGTGCTGTGAGTCACACTTTGTTCGACCAGTTTGGTAACGAAATTCTCGATGTGAGTGAAGCAGGTGATTTGACGTGGAGCACTACGAATGGTAATTACAGCGAAACATCTCAAGAATACTTCCCAGACCATGTCGGTGAGTGGCATTTGAATCTCACTTCGACATCGGGTGCTGAAGGAACCTTGACGATTCTCGTTGGTCATGGACAGATGGCGAGTTTAGAATTGGATGCATCCTCATACTCGATTACTGCCGACGACCATGTTTGGATCAACACAACTCGTATCGATGTTCGCGGAAACCGCTTACCAGTTCTTCTTCCACAAGAAAACTGGTTGCAGACTCAAGATGGACAATTGACTGTTGGTGCGCCAGCAAAGTGGACTCCACAATCACGAGGTGCTAAGATTCTCGAGGCGACCTATGAGACCGTATCTTCTCAAATTACGATTGCAGTTCAGGAAGGTGCAATTGTGTCGCTCATTCTTATTGTCGACAACAATGTTTCGACATGGGAATCATTTGACATCACTGCAGATGATATCCTTGATGTGAAGGTCAAAGCCTACGACCAGAAAGACAACCGTTGGATTATTTCTGCTGATTGGTCGATTACACATGCAGACTGGACCGATCAATCGGTGCTTGAGCAACTCTCAGGCGATGAGACCACATTTGTTCCGTATCTCTCTTCATCGACGCCTTATTTGATTACTGCAACATATAACGACGGAATCACAACCCATCAAGTGAGTCTCAATGTTACGGTTTCTCAGGGCGATTTAGCATCTGTTGTAGTCACTGCCTCTGGAGCTGATGGTGCGACAAGTTCTGCCTTTGACATTACTGCTGATGAGTACATTGACTTCTCTTCTGCGCTAACAGATCTTGACACCAATTCAATTGACTCAGGTATTTTGACATGGACTCTTACGAACCTTGATTCCGGTGACGTCGAAGTCATTACAGATTCACTCGTCGAAAATAACATGCGCTGGGAGGCTACAGTGGTTGGTAACTGGAGTATTTCCGCATCTGCTTTCAACATTGAAGATACAGTAACCATGACCGTTCATCACGGACAGGCTGTCTCAGTATTGGCAGTTCTCGATACCAGCCAACAAACAGCTGGTGGAATGATTAACATCGTAGTGACTGGAACAGATAGCGATGGCAATACCTTCCCACAACTCGTAGAATGGACCGAGGATGGCGTTGCCGTTCAGAATATCACTGCCGGTTCAAATGAGGGAAGTTACGCATTTAAGGCTACGATTGCTGGTCCGCATACTCTTGATTATTCAACGGGTATCGTTGGCAATTCAGCAAATATCTCTGTTGATGCTCTCTATATCGTTGATTCACTCACAATTGAATTGTCTTCTGAATCTGTGGACCAACTCGGCAGTTTTACAGTTACTGTAAAGGCATTCGATGAATACCTCAACCCGATTTCAATTCCATCCAGTGCTGATGTTGATGCAACGGGACGGGCTGAAGTCTTGAACCAGGGTCAAGGTGTTTGGAATATTGTCACGCTTGATGACGGTCTACAAACAGTCACAATTACTGCAGGTTCAGTAACAGAAGAACGTAATGTGGAAGTCGTTGGAAATGTTGGTGGTTTCTTCAAGGCTGGCGGCCCGCTGTACTATGTAGGCGCAGGTCTAATTGGAATCGTTTCTCTTGTCATTGTTGGTTTACTTGTATCAATGCTTCGTGGTGGCGATGCTGATTATGATGACGATTATGATGACGATTACGATGATGATCAGGATGATGGACCATCAGGACCTGCTCCTGGTCCAACTGGCCCTGCTCCCGCTGTTACGAAACCGGTTCCTGAAATATCACCACAGGCTGAAGATACATCTTGGCAGGTTGATCACCGAGTCGATGACGATGGCACCGAATGGGCCGAAGATGAAAACGGCACGTGGTGGTACCGCCAAGAAGGCGACACGGAATGGGGCGAATGGACGGATTAAGTTTCCAAATCTTTGATAGATGTTGAAGTTGAAGGTGTAATTATGACAATTGGAAATCGACTCTGGAGTCACATGGTTTTCGCCCTGTGCATTCTTTTGTTCACATCCCATGGTTTGCATCTTGCTCTTTCTTCACAATCACTCGATGAAGGGTCTGAATTGAACTATGCAGGTACTGCGGTTCGAGTTGAAATTAGTGCTCCAGTCACAACGATGACTGCGGATGAAGTGGCAATGTTTACGGCTGAATTGTATGACTCAGTGAACAATTTAGTCGCTGGAGATGTTGTTTGGAGTTGTTCGAACGGCTCTATTTCACCAGATGGAACATTTTATCCGTGGAACTCAGGTATGATTACTATTGAAGCGCGGCATAACGGTCTTGTTGGTTCGTTAAATGTAACCGTAACGCCAGGTGTTGGTCAGTCTCTTGAGATTACGAGTATGAGTGCCCATGTATTGGTTCCCGTTACCCTCACTGCAAATCTTCTCGACGCTCGAGGAAATGCACAACTCTCTCAAAATGCGGTTTGGACTGTTGATGGAGAATATGTTGGTGTAGGTAGTCCTTCATGGACACCAGAAGATGTCGGCGAATACAGTCTTCGAGTCCGACTTCACCAAATGGAGCATTTAGCAGTGATGCAAGTTTCCGCTGGTTCTCCGCATGAATTTGTAATTGAAGAAGGCTTACAGGTTCGCAGTGGTCAGGCGATTTTTATTACCCCTCACCTACTTGACATCAATGGCTTCGCGATGAACATTACTGAAGCAGGTAATCGAGTTTGGACTGTTGAAAATGGCAGTATATTGCCATCTGGTTGGTTTACAGCAACCCATCCGGGTCTGTGGAACGTTACGGTTGCTGCTGGAAATGTAACAGGTATGGGAACAATTCGAGTTGTTCCAGCAGATGCTGCCATTTCGCAAGTTGTTGTCCTATCTACCGATTCAACTTTTACTGCTGGTACCTCGTATGAAGTCGCTGCATTGCGTACTGATTCCCAAGGTTACACAGGTACCATCACCCCTCCACTTGAAAATTTCAGTGTAACCAGTGGAGGATTAGCTGCGAGTAATAACGCCGTTTATTGGACGCCAGGCGCCATGGGAATGCATGAACTTCGGGTAGTCGACGATGGCGTCGTTTCGACTCTCATGGTTGAAGTCGTTCATGGAAACGCGATTGACACAACTTTGAAGCTCTCATCATCATCTGCTATGGTAGCCGGTGAACAGAGTACGATTGTGTTTCATGCAGTTGACGTCATCGGCAACGAATGGTTGGTTGAAGGTTCACTTACTGTGGTGAACGGTAATGAATCTCTCTTCACTGAATACAACGGTTATGCGACTGTAACCCCACAACAAGTTGAGATCTGGAGAATTGAAGGCTCTTGGTTCGATTTTTCGACAGAAACTCGTTTTGAGCCAGTGTTCCAAATGCAATCGAAGCCGGGCCAGCTGGCGTTTATTCAGTTGAATGGAGAGGGTGCTATTTTGCCTTCAGATACTTCATTAGCGCTGGAACCTATGTTCTATGATGCCTACTCCAATTCCTTGGATTCAATACGATTGAATTGGACAGTTGACGGGGAAGATGCAACAGTTGACATTTTACTTTCTGACCTTCATTGGATTCCTACGACGACTGGAGGACATGAAATCAGAGCGAATGCTGATGGTGTTTTTGCAACCATTCGCTTGACTGTTGTGGCAGGTGACGCCCGAAACTTAGTCACAGACCATGAAGATGGGCTCATTGTTCAAGCAGGCGTTGCCCGTGAGTTATTCATCCAAACAATCGATGCGCACGGAAACCTTGCGCCATCAACAGAGGTTGTTTCAGTATTGGAAAGTCAGTATGGGATTCTTGAAGCGTCCTCCTCTGGAAATGGGTATTGGGATTTTATCGGCCAGACTGCGGGAACCTACACCCTTGAAATGACTCAAGACGGTGCCTCACACAGCATTCCACTCATTGTCGAACCTGGTTCTGCAGTTCGACTTGAATCATCAATTGAAGACCAAAGCATTGCTCAAGGTGATACAGTTCTCTTGAGAATAAAGGGCGTTGACATGTTTGATAATGTTGTAGAAGTTGACGCAGAGAATACCACAATAAGTTGCACTTCAGGTTCTGCAAAGCACGTTACCGGAGATACATGGGAATTAGATATTTCCTCCTCAGGAAATGACCGTTCTTGCAATATTCTTTGGAGCGGTCTCATCTCGCAAAATTATTTTGATGTCGAATCAGTTCTTCTTGGAGGGGCAGTGGGTTCGACAAATACTGCTATGGGGCTCGGAATCTTCTTACTTACACTCATACTTGTCACATTAGTGGTTTTGGTTCGCAGAGCAAATCAGCAACAAGATGGAGACGATTGGGATGACGATGACGATGACGATTTCGAAGATGAATTTGAAGATGATGAGGATGATGATGAATCTGCTGAAATGGAGTCAAATGAATCGGTTTCCTTAGACAGTTTGGTGAAGGAACATCAAATGGCAAAGACAGATTCTTCAGAGGATTTAGGAGGCGTCTTGACCGATGAATTACGAGAGGCTCTTGCACTACAAGCTGCGGACATTGGCGTCATGCAAGCAGCACCCGGCACTGATCAAGGATCGAGCGGTTGGTATGTTGATGTTAGCGGCGAAGTTCAGTATTGGAACGTCGGTGCTGACGGCTCTTGGACTCGAGGCGATTAGCGTGCCCACAACTCCTCTTGTCGATTCTGACGATCTCGAACAATTCCTTTGGCTTCTTCCTGCTCTAATGTGCTGGCAGTGGCGCAGTTGGTATACGATTCTCAAGCAGGAATTGGCATTACCCTTGCTTCACTTCGTGTTTTAATTGCTCTCTTCAGAGTGCGGATGTTCGTAGTTTTGCTTACCGTAAATGAAGTAGGTTGAAAGGCCGATTGCGATTGCTGCTAAAGCTCCATACAATGCTTTCTCACCCATAATGAATATCAGATATCCTCCTGCAATCGTACCAATCACCTGCGCCCAGGGGTAGAATGGAGACATGAATGTTGGTTTGTAGAAGTCTTCCTCATCACGTTCCGCACGTAAGAGTATCACACTGACATTGAGAGCAACAATGACCATGATTTGGAATCCAGATGCTAACTTTGCTACATCCTTGACTGGAAGCGTAAGAATACTGATTGCCATGGTGACAGCGGTAATAATAATCGCCCAATGGGGGGTTTCGAATTTCTTGTTTGTATCAGAAAAGGCATCTGGTAACAAACTATCTTTTGCCATTCCAAACAAGAAACGTGATGCTGCCAGTAATCCCGATAAAGCCCCCGAAATCATTGTCAATACAGCCATAATAGCCAAAGCCAATCCAACTTTTGTTGATGCGACGGCATCAACGAAGGCAAAAATGGGGTCCTCTCTTGCATAACCATCTGAATTAAGCCACCATTCTCCTTCTATTGACCCCATCATAATGAATGTAACAATGACATAAAGCAGAGTAATGAGTAGAAGAGAAATTAACATCCCCATTGGAAGATTCTTTTCAGGTTCCTTCACTTCTCCGCCAATCGCACCTGCTTTGTATATTCCTGCGTATGCAACGAATACTAAGGCAGCAGCTTCGGCAACTAAAATTGGTTCATTTCGTGAAGTATCCATTGCACTATTCCAGGGACGGGAAAAATCAAAATTGGCGTCAAGTAATTGGAAGAAACAGATGATGAGTATTATTGCAGTCGTTAATGCCAAAATCGGTGTCTGGAATGCTTTGACCTTCTTAATACCAAAGATATTGAGGACAGTGATTAAAACCAGTGCTATCATGATTAATACAGTCGCATTGGCTGAAACATTAAGATATTCAGTGACTGTATACATGTAAGCTGAAAATCCAATAAGCGCGAATGCTGATTTGAGTAAAAATGATGCCCAGAGACCCAAGCCACTAACCGTTCCAATCAACGGCCCAAAAGAGCGTTCAACATATACATATGCTCCGCCGTTATATGGCATAGCAGAAGATAATTCAGCTTTCGAAAGCGTACCAGGCAAGAATACAATTCCAGCGAGTAAAAACGCTAACCAAATGCCAGGGCCCATTATTGCGGCAGCAAATGACGGTAACACAAAGAGTCCTGAGCCGATGCTTGCTGCAACTGTTACAATTATTACGCCGATTAAGCTCAATGATCTTTCAATTTTAGTTTTGACTGCATCAACAAGATTTTTCCCTCCATTGAGAGTGATTTGAGTAGGTTTGAGTGACATAACAATCCCCCGATTCCAACCATCTTTGGCGAATAATTGTCTCTATATGGCTAAAGCATATATTTTCTTTCATTTAATCCCCGTAAACCTTGCCGGAATACGGTAATTATTCTGTTGCCGGAGCTTTCGCAATCACTTTCATTTCAACCGCAATTGGTGTTGGTAATGCCCGGATGGCAAGTGTCGTTCGAGTTGGACCAACTTTTCCGAGCGTCTCAGCCCAAACTTCGTTGTACCCTTGAAAATCGCGGTCCATATCTACGAGAAAAGAAGTAACGTCCAAAACATCATCAAGAGATCCTCCTGCTTCTTCTAAAATCCGAGTAATGTTGTCGATGACCGCATGAGTCTGCGCTTTGATATCATAATCCAATGATTTGCCATTTTCATCGTGAATTGGTCCGCCAGGTATCGAATTTGTTTTGGGTTGGCGGGGGCCAACTCCTGAAAGATAAAGCAGATCTCCTACTCGTCGTGCATGTGGATAAGCACCTACTGGCTTAGGTGCTGCATTACTGTTTACCGAATCTTCACTTTCCGTTGGTTCCCATAGTTCAGGTCCACTCGATTCAGCAGTTTCACCAACAGCTGCTGAATCAATATTCTCTTCGAAAGTTTCCTTGTTTTCTGAATCCAGCACATTTCGCTCACCTGCAAAATATTCGACATCATCTTCATCGTATTCTTTGTCACCGGCACCCGATGGCGTTGGGTCCAGATGCACTACAGCCCCTCCTGCGCCATGAATCGGTTCGTATGCAAGAACTTCTCCAGTCAGGTTATTCCGGTTTTGATTCATGCCTGAAAGCCACCACATCGGTTTGAAAGCCACAACTTTGTTGACACGAATTTGTCGATGGATTGTTCGAGATAATTGGCCAACATCTTCAAGTCTACCTTCTCCGAGGAATTCAAGGATTTTTCGATTCCATTCATCGTCTTTGAGTGAATGGATTCGGTCATCTTTAGGTTCGATAGGAGTGGTAAACATACGATTTGAGAGGGACATCGCAGTAACTGCGACCGCTTTTCGTCCTGTCGCTTTTACAACATCTAAACATGCTTTGGCCAGAACGGTTGTTTCAGAGCGATTGGCATAGACATTTGACGAGACAATGACTGCTGGAATGGAATTGTCTGGATTGAGAAGTTTCAATGCTACCACTGAACCAACATCGATTGGGAATCCATTGTACGCAATCGTTCGACTCTTGAGGCCACGTTTTTCATTCGCATCATTCCAAGCATGGGCAAATTTTTCATCGATGTTGAAGGAATAAGGAATCGAGCCCAAGTCATGAAAATCATGGTCGACCATTACCCATTCAGGGTTTGGGTCGGAAATGATTTGATGACCTATGATGCTCGGCCATGTCGTTGAATAGATGATGATAAGGTCGGCACCATTGTCCTTAATTCGTTGTGCTGCTGTATCATACGCATCTCGTAAGCGCCCCCAACCTTCATTTTGTTCGGGTGCAAGTACGGTGTGTGGGTGAACAGGTACAATATAGGAACCAATCAATTCTCCATTGCCCATGTCAAGCCTCCTTGTGGTTTCGTACGGGCCATTCTACAATTGCATTCCCAGTACCTATGATGGTACCGTATCCGTGAAGAATACCGGGATAGGTTGGTAGGTCCAATGTTGAAAGTAACCATGTCAGTCCTCCTCCATCACTTTCGGCGATGGCCTGTTCGGTAAATTCAGGCATCTCGTCTATGATTCTCTGCGCTTGTCCTGTACGGAAGTATTCAATTATCCTCATATCCCAAAGGTGCATTGCATGACTGGTAATATGCTCTTTACTCATATCTTCAGGAATAGCAGATTCAGTCGTGAAATGGCGATGTGATAATGAATTGCTGGCGAGGACTACAACTTTCTTTCCACTCGCCAATATTGCTTCGCGAGTGACTCGTCCAAGTTCCATCATCATTTCCTGCATCACCTCTACAGAGTAGTAGTCTCTTGAACGGTTACTCGAGACGACAACGAATGGCTTGTCCCATTCTGGGTTAAACATATGACCTGTAGTGATGGTTCCGTAATCTATTCTGAAATCGGGGTTGTTCATCATTTTCACAGCCAGACCAGCTTCTGCTGCTCGATCATGAATTTGTTTTGACAGTTCGATATCAATGTCAATTTCATAATGGTATCGAAATAAATTAGGAAAAACAGGGTCGACGGACAGATTTTTGAAATGAGGCAGCCCAAGGAAATGAGTACCGACATAAGTTTGCCAGTGTGGCGAGAGGAGAACAATTGCATCGTATTCAACGTCTGCAAGTGATTCACGTAGTCGCTCATATCCCCAGCGCAACTGTTCCCAACCACCTTCTGCGACTGGTTCATTTTGCTTAGGATTCTCTGCATAGACCAAGTGTGGTGGGTGAGGTGCTAAACAACCTGCGACTATTTCTCCCTTCGTCATGGACATACCCATGCATAGGGGGATTATATCGGCATCGGAGAAAGCATCTTCACATCAAATCCTAACCGAACCCTCAAACAACACACCGTCGTGGGTTCCGCATGGGCGCAGAAGGTCAACGAGCTGAAGTGCCGGTAAATGCGCCATTCATCACCAAAGCACTCGATTTTGAAACCGGATTCAAGCACATTTTGGCACCTGCGTTTTTTGGAGCCATTGTCGGTGGGCTTTGGCAATCATTTGTCATGCCTCACATCGGCGAAATCAATTTGCCGAATCCAATTCACGGGGCTTTTATTGTAAGTCTCCTTTTGTCTCCACTTCTCTACAGGCTCCTCTTGGATGATGAGGCGTCTCGATGGAAGGAGTATAGTCTCGGTCTGGGGTCTCTTGCCCTCCTCTTCTCGGTAATTTGGCTCTCAGGATGGGGCGCTCTTTTCTGTGGTGGTTACGGAGCATTGCTTGTTTGGGTATGGGTGAGTACCGACTGGGGACGTTACAATCTTCCGCCTTTCCGTTATGGACTATGGCATGCAATCGGAATCGATTTAGGCGCTTTCGCTGGGAGCGTATTTGTTTACACGCAATTGCTCTGATTAGGAGGTATAACTTTCCTCATCGTTCGGGAAATCTCCAGAGCGGACATCCGAGCAATAGGATTTGATTGCCCCATCAATATCCTCTGCTAAGTTGAGGTATCGGCGAAGGAATCTCGGTGAGAAATCCATGGTGATTCCCAACAAATCATGCAACACTAAGACTTGGCCATCACAATCTGGACCTGCTCCTATTCCTATAGTTGGTATGTTAATAGCCTCGCTCACCTTTTGTGCCAACTCACGTGGAATCTTTTCAAGCACAATTGCAAAACAACCTGCTTCTTCGAGTAATTTTGCATCTGCAATCA
>CALCOP010000158.1 GCA_937897365.1 uncultured euryarchaeote | reverse complement strand
GTTAGCGTCTTTTGTGTTTCATCGATAACGTTTCCAGAGCGTCCGATGAGTGTTGGGTCGGTGGACTCAACTACGGTCAACAGTTGACCAATCCAGGTTGTGTTCATTTCCGTCATTTATCTCACCTCCACGTTGAATCCATTGTTCCGTAATACGTTCGCTGCCTTCTTTTTGTGATCGCCTTGTAATTCAATAATTCGACCTTTGACAGTTCCCCCGGCAGCGCATTTGTTTTTGAGTAGTTTTGCTAATTCGTTGATGTCGATGGCGACGTCGTCAATACCTTCCACTTTGGTTACGATTTTTCCGTATCTCCTTCTGTCTGTAGATAATATTGCTCGTTGCTGTTCTTTTGCAATTTCTTGGCAGATGCATAGTTCGTCTGGTAGACCACATACACCACAAATTGCCGCCATAGTCGTTCATCACCTCGTGTTCATTCAGTTGTTCCCTAGGTGGGATTTAATTCGTGCAATACTTCGTCGAGTTGCTTTGTAGGCACCCATGTTTGAGGGAGTACCACCAAGCGCTTTCTCAGCTTGAAGTTGGAGTAATTCATCTTGCAGCTCGAGCAGTCGTGCTTCGAGTGCTTCGCGACTCATTGCTGAGATGTCTCGGTTTCGTACATGACTCACGCTTCCACCTCCTCAACTGCAACTTCGCCTTCTTCGCCTTCTTGGGCTTGAGCATCTCGAATCTTCAACTCTTCATCAGAGAAGATGGAGATTTCGTGCGGAAGTCGTGTGTTGGCTCGCATGATTTCAACGGTGACGCCGATGGTTCCAAGTTTGCGAACTGCGACAGCATATCCTTTATCCATGTGTTGGAGTGCGGTTTCACCGCAGTACTTGACGTGACCCATAATGAATTTCTGAGTTCGGTTTCGAGATCCTGTAAGTTTACCTGCGACGGTGACGATTACTCCACGAGCACCGGCAGACATGATGTTCTCTGCAGCGCTGTTGCCAGCACGTCGGTAATACCAACCTCGTTCGAGCGCAGATGCAATTTTCTCGGCCATAACTTGGGCGTTGAGTGTTGAATCTGAAGACTTGATTTCTTCAACCTTGAGTTGAGGTTCAAACAGGTCAAACTCACTCTTCAAGCGTGATTCAAGTTCCTTGATGATTTTTCCTTTTCGTCCGATGACGAGACCTGGTCGTTCTGCATGAACAGTGACTTCGGTTCCGTTAGGGGTTCGCTTGATGTCCAATCCACCGAAGCCTGAGCGCTTTGTGTTCTTCATCAAGAACTCTTTGACGAGATGACGCTCGACGTTTCGGTCGACAATTGCTTTGATTGTACTCTTCTTACCTGCCATAATAGTTCACCTCAGAAGTCATCCTCCAACTCATCGTCGGTTGCGGTAAAGTCTTCGAGGAAGATCTCGAGGTTTACCTGATAGTGGTTGCTTGGAGTTGCTCGTCCGCGTGCACGAGGAATCCATCCTCGTCGAATTTGCCCACGATGTGCGGCAACGTGTGTGATTTCCATATCTTCAGGCTCAACGTCGTCGTATTGGTGACGGGCATTTTCCATAGCACTTTGGATGAGCTTGATGAATGCACGACTGGCCTTGACTGGGTATCGACCCGGTCCGACTTTGCCCTTTCGATGCCCTACCATTGAAGGCCCAGATCGCTTTCTTCGTTTGTTACCGCTTCCCAATCGGTATGGGACTGCAGTTGCCTTGCGGCGAATATCTGCACGGTCAGAATCGATGAGAAGAACCTCATTGAGGAAGTTGACTGCAGCACCTGCGCTCATGCCTTTGATGGCACGAGCAACTTCGAAACAGTGCTTGACGTGCATGTCAACATTGACAGCACGCGCTGTTGCGAGTCGGCTTCCTTGCAGAAGTTGGGTGTATCCACGTTGGGGGAGTTGTCGACGCTTTGTTCGACGGTCCATGTTTCGCTTGTTGCTCATCATATTCACCTCACTTCAATGGTACGTGCTTCGATGAACGGGTAGCACCAACACCCGGCCCACTGTGGGCGACTCCACGTCGTGTGATTGCAAATTCACCAAGATAGTGACCGATCATCTCAGGTTTGACATCGATTTCTACAAAGTTTTGACCGTTGTGAACTGCGATGGTCTTTCCAACAAATTGTGGAAGAATAGGCACGTCACGACGATGAGTACGAATGATGTTTGTCTTGCTTCGTTCAACACGGTCGATGAACTTCTGGTTCTGTTCAGAGAGACCACGAACAATCGAGCGACGAACGCGCGCAGGAAGAAGGCGAACAAGATACTCATCCGCTCCTTCTTCTGGGAACATTGGCATGTTCACCAAGGATTCAACATCGTATCCACGATATGTGAATTCTTTCTTCTGGCGAGCTGTTGTCGTCGAAAGTCGCTTACGTGCCTTTCTTCGACTGGCTTTTGGGGTCATGAATGACTTCTTCTTTTTACGTCCCATACATCAACACCTCATACTCTCTTGCCGCGACCTCGGCCCGTGCGACTTGGGGCAATCAATCCTACCTTAGCACCAGGTGGGGTACCTCGGGCAACGGAGTTTGGTCCGTGAACCGCCTGATGGTTTCCACCACCGTGCGGGTGGTCCACAGGGTTCATGGCAACGCCACTAACATGCGGGAAGAGTTTTCCACGGGCCTTGGCCTTGTAGTGAGCTGCACCTGCTGTTCGCAGAGGCATCTCGTCACGGCCGTGACCAGCGAGTACACCAATGGTAGCTCGGCATGATCCCGGTAGTTCCTTAATGGAGCCGGATGGCATTCGAATACGAACCTTAT
>CALCOP010000157.1 GCA_937897365.1 uncultured euryarchaeote | reverse complement strand
GCTGATTCCAACGGCATTTGGACCTTAGATGAAGACCAAGTGGCCTTACTACGAATCATTGGTGACGATACGCTGTCTGACCGAGATGACATCAATATCGAATGGATGCCATCAGACCTTGACCCGAATTGGACTGTTACAACCAAGGGTCCTTCATCTACAGCGACTGTTTCATGGCCAACTTCTGGAATGCATACCATTCAAGTTTCAGCCTATGATGACGACGGCGCTCGCTCTGAAATCCGAACATCTCAAGTCAACATCCTCAACGTCGCCCCGACAATAGGCGGACTTGGTGATGCGATTATTTATGAAGATACGAACATCAGTTTCACTGCTGAAATTAGTGATACTGCATCCGATTTAGACACCCTTGAAGTGTGTTGGGACTTGAATGCACTCATTGATAGTGACAGTGACATGAATCCAACCAATGATTGCGAAATACAAGGCCTTAACATGACTATGATGTGGTCCACTCAAGGCGTACGACAAATCACAGCTACCGTCATGGATGACGATGGTGCTCAAGCCATGACTTCTGTGAACATCAGCGTCATCAATATTGCACCGCTAGTCACGATTACCAATTCAAGCGATGTTACAGAACTCATGGAAGGAGACAACATTACCCTTTCAACCTTGATTTCTCGCGAAACAGCCGGCGATAGACTCACCTTGCAATACGACTGGGATAGTGATCTCATCGACAGCAACCTCGATGGGGAGTTCATGGGAGAAATCGATTTCAGTGGTGCAGAATATACGATTACCAATCTTGAGCCTGGACAATGGACATTCACTCTCACTGTCACCGATGACAACGGGGAGAAAGACACTGATACGATTACACTCACCGTTCGTGAAAAACCAGCGGAAGGGTTTGTTGAGAGTGTCAGTGCTGTTTTGGGTTCAGCTCCTACAGCAATCATAGGCGGTCTTGCCGTTATTGTTGTGATTCTTGCCGTATTCTTGCTCCTTACTCGCAAACGAGGGGGTAATGAAGAAGAGAAATATTCAGCCTTTGGAACCCTTCCATCTGTTGACCCTCCTGCGGTGGCTCAAAATCAATACGCTACAACTGAACAAACGTACACCACACAAACCGATGCGGCTCAAGTGCAAACCGAAATGTATGCTCAACCCGTTCAAGCTGCTGATCCTAACGCTCAGACATATGACGCTTACCAAGCCCCTGCCCAGACACAATCAGCATCCGATGCACTTGCAGCACTCGGTGCTTTTTCAGAACCTGCAGTTCAACAGCCGGCGGAACCTGTAGCGGTGCAACCTGCTGTAATCCAACCACAACCGACTGGACCGGCATTGCCCGCATCCGGACTCCCAGAGGGATGGACAATGGAGCAATGGCAGCATTACGGTGAACAGTATCTTGCTGCACAAATGGGACAACAAGCCCCTGCACAGCCGACAACTACCAATACCCCAAGCACCTCTGCAAGCACAGATATGTCAGGTTTCCTTGATGATCTCGATTTGTGAACGGTGAAAAAATGGCAAGTCTATGGCAATTTTTTGGTTTACCAGATCCCGATGGACAGAGCGAATCGAAAAAACGCGTGAAGAAGGCAGACGCTGCTTCATCAAAACCTCTTGAAAAGAAAACGACAGAACAACAGACGCTCGAAACACCGGTTCGAACTTTACATGAACCAGAAAAAGAAGTCGCAAAATCGACACCGCTATCTATCGACACGATATCAACAGTCACTCGCCAAAAAATCCCCTCAAAATGGAAGGGCCCGTTGACTGCAGAAGGTGAAGCATTTCATGACCTTGGAGCACATTCCAGAGTCCAAAATTCATTTCCTCGCAGGGCTTTACGCTACGTATCACCTGATGAAAAGAACCGTATCCCTACACGTGAAATGTCAAAGCGTATCCTTCAAGGCGACTCAGTAATTGTAGACCTACGGCCAATGGTTCACATGGATACGCATCAAAATGTCTGCCGTAGAGAACTCCAACAAATGAGTAACGAGTCAGGTGTTGGGATATTTGCTTTAGATGCAGAAGACAAACTGCTGCTGCTGCCAGGTAAAGATGTCGTCGTCGATGTTGGTCGACATGAACTCGGTCTTCTTTCACTCATGACCGAGTGAAAATGACTTCAGCAAATCCATTACTTCACCTGCAATACCGAGTACTGTTGATTCTGAACCATCAATGAGTCGAGCATAGGCACCCATTGGACCTGCCAAATCATAACCTCCTGCTTTTCCTCTCCATGATTCACTCAAAACGAGTTCAACTAATTGTTCATCAGTGAGGGAATCAATTTCAACAATTGCATGTTCGACAAAAAATTTCCATTGCCCCTGAAGTTGAATACCCGTCGCCGACCAAACTTGATGCCGCCTTCCCGAGAGGCGATGCAACATCATGGCTGCTTCAACCGAATCACTTGGCTTACCCAAAGCAGAGTCCATGTCATCCGGATCTGCAAGCATGGTATCACAAACGATCACCAAATCAAAACCATGTTGTTCAGGTACTGCCAGTGATTTCTTCTGACAAATGGACAAAACCTGTTCGTCGACACTGCCACCTGAAGGAGTCTCATCAACATCAGGAAAACCTTCACATTTAATGTCAGGAAAAATATCCTGAAGCATAGTGGCTCGACGTTGAGATTGAGATGCTAACCATATCTTCACGCTTCGCACCCACGTTATGCTGGAAGATGAATGATTTTTCTTTTTTGTTCGTCACGGTTCGGAATTACAAAAAAAAGAAGGGAGAGATTGAAGAATCAAACTGCCTACCATTACTTGGTGCCGGCATGGGTGATGTATCAAGAATACCAACACATATTGAAGGATTAGATGAAAATATGCAGGGTGGAATCCCTGAGGGACATATCTGTATTGTAGCCGGTGCATCAGGTGCAATGAAATCCAGTCTTACTTTTTCAATGCTATACAATGCAGTCCTTTACGGAGAAACAAGTGGAATATATGTCACTCTGGAACAAGGTAAAGATTCGCTTCGCTCTCACATGTCAAACATGGGCATGAATATCGATGACAAGCGAGTGAGCAACCGTATTGCTATCATTGACCTCTCTGACTTGCGAGTACAGCTTGATGAACAAGGTATGAGCAATCGAGTCGATTGGATGGGTCAACTGATTAAACAACTCACATCTTACCGTGACTCAATCGGATTTGAATTACTGGTTTTTGACTCACTGGGCGCTTTTTTCACACTCACAAAAATGGAAAACCCACGTGACGAAATTTTCCGCTTATTCGAAGCAGTTCGCCGCCTTGGACTGACATCTTTCTTCATCTGTGAAATGACTGGTGAAGACCACAAGCAATTCGGTGAATACGGCGTTGAAGACTATCTTGCCGATGGTGTTATTCATTTGGTCATGGAACGCTCAGGTGATGATGTTTCACGAAAGATGGGGGTTGTCAAAATGCGACACACAAACCACCGACTTGGATACAAACCGTTCAACTGGAAAGAAGATGAACAACGCTTTACTATTCTGTAAGGGCATTACTCTACCGTAACCGACTTCGCGAGATTACGAGGCCTGTCTACATCACAGCCCAATGCTAATGCGGTATGGTAAGCGATGAGTTGAGTCGGAATAACCGTCAACAATGGAGAGAGTAAGTGGTGAACACGAGGAACAGGGATACTGATATCGGCTTCACTGGCGATTTCATCTCCTTCTTCATGGATAAGAATAATTCGTGCACCTCGTGCTCTACACTCATGCATAGCAGAAATAGTCTTCACTTTGACATGGTCATTCGGTGCAATGAAAATCACAGGGCTGCCTTCTTCTAAGAGAGCAATAGGGCCATGTTTCATCTCTCCAGCGGGATAGGCAAGGCAAGGGATGTAGGCAATCTCCATCAATTTCAAGGCACCTTCTCGAGCC
>CALCOP010000156.1 GCA_937897365.1 uncultured euryarchaeote | reverse complement strand
TATGTGGTATGGCTGGTATCAGCCCCAGCACAGTATTGGAAAAGTTCAGCAATGGCATGGAAATGCTGGTGCAGTGATTCGCTGTTGGGCGTATTATCGACGCTATGGCCGAGGTTTGCGTACTATGTCTGAACACGCAGTTCTTAATGCGAATTATCTTCGCCATGCGATTCATAAAGCTACGAAAGCGGCTGGCGTTGATTCCATGGTAAAGGACGGTGCTGATGCGATTGTCGCAAAACACGAATTCACACTTTCTTTGCAACCTGCTAAGGAGATGCACGGAATATCTGCTATGGATGTTGCTAAAGGATTACTGGATAAGGGTTACATGGCTCCAACAGTCTATTTCCCATTGGTTGTCCCAGAGTGTATGATGGTCGAGCCTACAGAAACTGAAAGCAAAGATACGCTCGATACTTTTGCCACACATTTTGCGGAAGTATTGCAAGTCGATGCTGAAACCCTTCATGCCGCCCCGATTACGACACCAGTGCGTCGTGTAGATGAGGTGTATGCCGCTCGCAACCTCTGTCTTCGCCATGAATACGACGACGAGTAAGAAATGCGTATATAGCGCTAAGATGTGGCAGTGCCATGGATATCCGGAAGATGCGCAAGTTTGGCTGGCGTACAGTCCAGATTGAGAACAAGGCATCGAAGGCGCTTTTCCCGATGGCATGGGGTTTTTTGCCGTTTGCTTTTTGTTGGATTATGTGGTTTACAGGTGCATCTGCAGAATTCATTCCTTGGTTTGGTGCACTCAGCATGATGCTTATGCTCATTGGTGGACTCGCAGGTATATCCAGTCGTGTTGGGACGCTTAATGCATCGAAAGTCGGTATCGCACTCGCATCAGTATGCTTTGGTGTGATGGTTTGGGGATTTGTTTCTCAAAACTTAGATCGAGTTATGTTTGGTCTTCTCTATTCATCCGTTTCGATTTATTTGCTCGTCAAAGCATTGGATTTTATTTTCAAAGACGCAGGTTATGTTTTCGAGGTACGGTGGAATGCCAAGCAAAGACTGCCCAATGATGTATTGAGTGGCTGGGATGTGAAAACAACACGCTTTTCTCAAACCTGTATGGCTATCAAAAGGTTTGATGCGAATCAATTTGTTCAAATCTATGGCTCGGTAAAAGATGGTCTGCCTTACTTGCGTTTTGACGTGTTTGGATGTCAAACTCGAGAGCAGTTTAAAGCGCTTAATTTTGGCGTTGATTGGACGCAATTTCAATCGTCAATTTCTTCGCAGGAAGAATAGTTCATGGTCGAAAATCCCGTTCGAATGAAGAGACATCTTGATGAACCACCCGCGCCGGGATTGCTGCATGGATGTTACCATATTACTGGGCTCTTCATCAGACATGCCCGTCGCCGAAAAATGTACGAAAATTCTCAAACAGTTCAACGTGAGTTATCAATTGAGGGTCGCAAGTGCTCATCGCTCTCCTAAATTTGTTGAAGACATCATTCACAAGGCGGAAGAAGATGGTTGTCAACTCTTTATTGCAATGGCAGGACTTGCAGCAGCGCTCCCCGGTGCCGTAGCGGCTTTGACAACGAAGCCCGTCATCGGTGTTCCTTGCGGTGGTCGAGTTCCTTTTGATTCACTCCTTTCTATTGTTCAACTCCCACCAGGTGTTCCTGCAGCTACCGTTGGTGTCGACCGCGGCGATAACGCTGGCTACCTTGCAACCCAAATCCTCGCTCTCAAGAACCCTGAATATGCTGCTGCATTGACACAAAACAAACTCGACCAAATTGAACGTGTAAAGTCCCAAGACCGAGAAGTCAATGGGGGCCAGTGAAATGTTTGACTCGAAGGATTTCATCCAAGAATCCATCGAGACACTCAAATCAACCATTGATGACATTGCTATCATCGCTTGCTCAGGTGGAGTCGACTCAACAGTTGCCGCAGTTATTGCGAATCAGGCTGTTGGAGAATTGCTCCACTGTGTCTATGTCGATACCGGTTTTATGCGTAAAGGCGAGACGGAAGAAATCGAGAAACTTCTTGCTGCACAAGGTATCAAAAATCTCGTCACTGTCAAGGCAGCGGACAGATATTTTGAGGCACTCAAAGGAGTTACTGAACCTGAACAAAAGCGCAAAGTGATTGGAGAACTCTTCATCCGAATCTTTGAAGACGAACAAAAGAAGTGTGGAGCAAAATATCTTGTTCAGGGCACCATCGCACCTGATTGGATCGAATCAGGTGGCGGCGTTCGTGATACCATCAAATCACATCACAATGTTGGGGGATTGCCTGAAGACATGACGCTCACCGTTGTTGAACCACTTCGTGACTTATACAAAGACGAGGTTCGTGAACTCGCTCGAACTTTGAACATCAATGTTGCCGAGCGTCAACCTTTCCCCGGGCCGGGTCTTGCGGTTCGTACACTTGGTGAGCTCACTCCTGAACGTGTAGCGGTCGTTCGAGAAGCCTGTGCGATTGTTGAGGAAGAGTTTGAAGCAGCCGCTGCTGATTGTAAGATGCAACTTCCTTGGCAGTATTTTGCTGCCCTCTTGCCCGTTCGCAGTGTAGGGGTTCATGGCGATGTACGTGCATACGGTGAAACAATTGTCGTACGTGCCGTTCAATCAATGGATGGTATGTCTGCACGATACTCGGAAATACCTCACTCGATCTTACAGAAGATCAGCACTCGTATCACAAATACTGTGAAGGGTGCGGTGAACCGTGTTGTTTACGACATCACACACAAGCCACCGGGTACCATTGAATGGGAATAGTATGAACTTCATATAGTGTCGAATTTTTAGGTTCGGTATGAAAAAATATATTCCTTTACCGCATAAAAATGAAGTGAGTGCAGGCATCATCAATATGCCAGATATGACGACTGCAAACGGTGATTTCTGTAAGGGAGGGTACCGTCCTCCTCACCAATTCATCGAATATGGAGAGGCTCATTGCATTCATTGCAATACAATACAAGACGGTTGGAGAATTCACCCTGATTATCTTGACAATGCAGAAGTTGCTCAATCCTTCTTTGAGGATGCAGGAATTTCCGGTGGAGGAATGAATTGTTATCCCGGACGACCTGGAGGCGCATGTCATGATACCTGTGCTATTCATATCGATTTAATCTCACAGTCTTTAGGCCAAATCTTGCGTAGACATTTACGAAGTTGCGGACGGATTACTCGCCATTTCATCATCATTGGATTTACCTTTGAATCACTTCAGTATGCAGTCCGAAGTAACCTTTTCAAAAGCATTCGAGAAATGTATGAACTGACTCATCCTGGTGATTTTACATTCGAATTTAGAATTGGAGACGGCACGCAGGTTTTGTTGTAAACGCCGATTGAGGGGTTCGAACCCTCGACCTTGGGATTAACAGTCCCACGCTCCACCAGCTAAGCTAAATCGGCAGAGTGGGCGAATAGCCTCACCTTTATGACGACTTCTATCAAGCCAACTAGGTGACGATGGTAATGAGTCGTTGAAAATCAGCAGGTTGTTGGTCGTCAATCGTTAAACTGTTTTGGAGTCGATTCAGGTGCTCAGAACTCAATTCGTGGTCGTGGTGCACTGAAATCCACGTTTTTCCGTTCTCAATGTGTTGGTTTTTTGCAGTCTCAATTACGTATCCTATTCCAGGATTGATCGAATCACTCATCGAAAAACGTCCAGCACCAAGTTCTCTTGCAACTTCAGCTAAAGCCATTGCATCAATTGATTGCACATACCCGGTTCGTGGTGCAAGAAGCGTTGTAACGTGATTTGATTGCGGTAACACTTGCTCTGGTTGTTCTGCGAGTTGCTCTGCGATTGAGGGCGGTGTGCCTTGATGAACACACATTTGGATAAAAACATCCAATGCTTTACCATTTTCCAATACTTCGTGAACCATGTCGATGCCATACTCAAGCGTGGGAGCCAATCCGGTAAGAGCAAGCAGTTGACCTCCTTGTAAAGCAACAAGATTACGAGTGTCATTCGAACCTTTACCTTGCAAGACTCGAACGCTACCGAGAACCTCCAAAGCATTGCCAACATGACTGCCAATTGGCTCATTCATATCGGTGATTTGAGCAACAGTATCAATTCCCAAACCTTTGGCAGTTGCCACCATGGATTTGGCAAGAGCGATTGCATCGTGTTCGGTTTTCATAAACGCAGCACGTCCACATTTGACATCCAGTACGAGCGCATTCAATCCCTCAGCAGCCTTTTTCGAAATGATTGATGCCGTTATAAGCGGTATGCTGTCAACTGTATCGGTCACGTCGCGAATTGCGTAAAGTAAACCGTCGGCGGGGGCTATCGCATCATTTTGAGCCGCAATACAGCATCCGACTTTCTCCACTGTTTCTTTCATTCGCTCAGGTGAAAGGTTACAATTGAATCCAGGTATGGACTCGAGTTTGTCGATGGTGCCTCCAGTGTGGCCCAATCCTCTTCCAGCAAGCATTGGTATTCGAAGCCCACAAGCTGCGAGGGCCGGTGCCAAAACGAGGGACATCTTATCTCCGACACCTCCGGTGCTGTGTTTATCTGCAACGTTGGTTGGGCCTTGCCAATCAAGTATTGCCCCAGAATTCATCATTCCTTGTGTCAGAGCAGTTGTTTCTTTAACAGAAATTCCATGTGTGTGCACACATTTTAGCCAACGTTCAATCTCTTCAACAGGAAACGCTCTTTGTGCAACCCCTTCGATAAATTCAGACAGGTCTGACATATGCATTGGTTGGCGGTTTTCGATGGATGCGCACAGGCGTTGAATGAGGCCAGCACTCATTTGTTCACCCTTCATCTTCAGCCAAACCGATTTCGACGAGTCGCTGATGCAGATATGCACCTGCAGTAATCGATTGGTACAATGACTCACCACCCGTCATATCGATGAATTCCTGACGAGGTGTGAGGTCAATTTCATTTCGTGGATGGACAAACATAGGCATTGAAAAACGGCGAACATTCGAGTTATTCGGGTTCACGACTCGATGGGTCGTGGACTTGAACAGTCCATTGGTAAGGTTTTGAAGCATGTCTCCAGAATCAACGATAATTTGGCGCGCATCGCCTTGGACCTTTATCCAACTTCCATCGTGGTCCATCACCTCAAGTCCATCTGCGGTGGCAGTTACAAGTAAGGTAATGAAATTGATATCTTCGTGGGCTGCAGAACGAACGGCTCCTTGAGGTACCTCTTGTCCCAGTGGAGGGTAGTGGATGATTCTCATGATCGTGTTTCCATCTTCAGACATCGAACTGAGCCAATCTTTTTCTTTTCCAAGATAAAGGCTACATGAATGTAACAAGCTCTGTGAAAGTGATTCCATTTTATTGAACAAGCCGTCGATAACGGGTTTAAACTCAGGTGCATGTGCGTCAGGCCAAACATTTGCCACATAGGTTGGGGTTTTCCCTGTGGTCGGATGACTGCGTCCACTTTGCCAAAATTCCTTCAGGTCCGGTGCTGGGTTATTTTTAGCATGTTCAACCCCGAATGCAGTGTAACCTCTTTGGTGAGCGATACCGGGTTGGAGGTACGATTTTTTCACATCATCGTCTAAAGAAAAGAACACATCCCCTTGTTCATACGCCTTGTCGATGGATTCCAAGGGAATTCCGTGATTTTCGAGAGCGAAAAACCCGATGTCCTTGAGAGAGTTGCCCACATCTTGGATGAACTTTTCCTGTCGTTTTGCATCGCCACTCGTGTAATCTGAAAAATCAACTATCGGGATACTTCTCATTGAAATCCCTCAGTCGAAGTTACTGCGAACCTTTGCAAGAAGTCGAAGCATCTCAATGTAGATCCACACGACTGTAACCAATAAACCGAAAGCACCCCACCATTCACTCACTTTTGGTGAACGTTGTTTTATTCCTCGTTCAATGAAATCAAAATTGATGATGAGGAGGAATGAAGCGACTGCCAGAATTGCAGTAGTAATTAAAATCCCAACAGGTCCTGATGAATGGAGAAACGGCACATTGAAGTTACCGGGTAGGAAATAAAGCATGATTGAGACAAGATAAAGCAACATTATTCCTCCTGCAAGTGTCAGTATTATTTTGGTGAACAGAGGTGTTGCTTTTACGATTCGAGTCGCATACAAACCATACATTGTGCCAGTAATACAGACGGTTCCAAGTGCAGCTTGGAATACAATTCCGTCATACATTGACTCAAACATCATCGAAAAACCACCGATTAATAATCCTTCAAAAACGGCGTAAGTAATCATCAACTTCGCTGGATTTTCAGGGCGCTTAAACAGCAGTATGAGATAGGTTATGAATCCCCCAACGAAACCGATTCCGGTTCCAACAATGAGGATATTCATATCAACAGTAATCCCAACCGTGGCCAGCATCAGTGCAGAGATGAACATTGTACCAAAAAGAATTCCAATCTTCTGCATCGTGCCTTCATAGGACATTGTTTCATATCCACTAATGCTGTTCCAAAATCGGTTCGAGAGAACGGGGTTACTTGACGAATAGGCCATGGTTATCACACCGAGGAATGTGCGGTCCCTTGTCAAACTTGTGATGTTTAAGCGTGTTCATCAACCTGTTCTTGGTAGTATGCCGCAAGTTGGTCCATACTCCATCCTTGGTCTAGATACGATTGAATTGTTTCTTCAGGCCAACCAGGGCAACGAGCGAGGTCTTCTGCAGAAATTCCTACATTTGAATCTCCACCGTCGCTACCATCCAGAACCGGCATTTCCCAATTCTCCGCATCGATTTCGCCGTTTGCAAGGGCTTCAAGATTTTCACTTTCAAGCGTGATTAGATCTTTCATTTCTTCACCTTCCGATTCGATGTTTCGTAAAATAAGGAATGCACCAACCGCTAATCCAACGCCTCCCAGCATCAGCAAGAGCATCATACCCGTACCTAAATTTGAACTTGTATCCGCACTCGGAGTCGCATTTGAGTTTCGTTGCTCAGTTGAACAACCGTTCAAGTCAACAGGAATATTGAGCGTGGTATCCGGGCACAAATCGTCGCGATTAACAACCGAATCTCCGTCGTCATCAAGTGAGCCGTTATCTACAGCATCTTGGTTATTGTCGGTGAGAATTCCACCCAAGTCACAGCCAAGAGCTTCCGATTCATTGATTCCATCGCCGTCGGCGTCAGAAAGGGTGAGTGCAGCGGTAGGAGATACGTCATCAATTGAAGGATCTATCGCTGTCGATTGGGCCCAAGAGACTTCTACAGCGTCTGGAACACAATCTCCATCGGTATCCGCATTGGTTGCGTGACTACCGTAGACATATTCGACTTCGTTGGTCAGTCCATCTCCGTCTGCATCGTATTCTCCTTCAAGCATGTTGAGATTACCAAGTGTTCGCGTGGTTCTGTTGAGCCCATTTGCAACTTCCCAATAGTCCGGGAGTCCATCATTATCAGTGTCAGTGACATTGTCAGTTCGAATCCAATCTCTGTGCCATCCAGCAAGGAAGGGTGCCGTAACTTCAGCACTGCTCAGGATGAGGCCCATTTCGCGATTTCGGGTAGGTGCAGAATCGCCCCAATTGATTGAAGATATGAGTACGTGCTCTTCATCGATAATCACACCCTTGTTGTGCAGTTTGGAAACTTCGTCATCTTCGCTCATAATGACTGCATTGATATCATAACCGAGTGTGGTGTTCCACTCCTCGTTAAAGGTATCAACGACCTCTTGAATATCTTTGTCAAGGTAAGCGCCATTCAAAATCAGTCGAATACGAACGCCGTTCTGTGCTGCATTTTCCATCGCAGAGACAATTGGATTATCGCCCCAACCCCAACTCCATTCGATGTCAAGGTATTGCAATGACAAGAGAATTTCTTCATCGGCTTGTTCAATCATCCATACCAAGCCATCGACACATGTATCCGGACAGGTGATTAAACGCCCAGAAACGTTGGTGGAGATTGGCTGGGCAAGTGTTCCATTCGCCGTAGATTTGAGTGAGTCGATAGACCAATCGTTTGGCCCAGAGCCTGGATTAACTTGTGTGATGTAAGTCCGACTTTCGGACTCATCGTAAGCGAGTTGTTCCATTACTTTGTGAGCGAGTTCCACATTATCGACGATGACACCCCATTCCGAGTTTCCACGGTCATCGGGAGCAGGTTGGGAGGAACTTTTCCAATTCCCCGAACCGATCCACACACTTTCGTTATCCTTCACTGCGACTTTGCTGTGGATGTAGGTGTAAGGCTCATCACTTTGCCCTCCGAACCATAGTGTATTGACGCCAGCAGTTGCAAGATAATTTGCGGTGCCAAGTTGGTTGTTTTTATCGTAATTATTCCACCAGTGTTCTGCATGGTTGAGGACGACTGTTACGTCGACTCCTCGATTATGTGCTTGGATCAGTGCTTGAACGAGATTCGGTTGCTCAATTTGGTAAAGGTGAACGTGCAGCGATTCATTCGCATCGTCAATCCATGCAAGTAAGTCTACTAATCCGTCCTGAGGGCCGACCAATGGAATGACATTACTTGGGCCTGAAAATAATGTGGGGCCACAAAATGAACTTCCTCCTAATCGTCCCCATCGATGTTGCCAATCAACTGCCAAGTCAGTGTCAGGTAAATTGCCACACCCGTCACCTCTGTGATAGACAAGGAGAGAAATGCTTGAGACAGGTTCGACTAAACTGATACCGCTCCAACCCGGAACATCTACTGGACCGTTGCCATAGGCGATGGTATCTGCAAGAATACCGTTTGGCGTTGCAATTTGAAGGGTCGCTCCCGAATCAGGGAGCGTGAGTCCAGTTGTTGAAAAAGCTGAGTCAAAGGCAACAATCGTACCGTCTTCGTAGACGGAGAGACCGCTTGCATCTGCGGCAAGAATCACAGAGCTGTATGCTGGAATCGTTACTTCTGTAAAGGTATAATCAACCGCGCTGTTTGCAGAATTGATGAGTGTTAAAATCCATCCATTCATGTAAGCGAGACCATCTCCTATGTTGGTAATCTCAATGAATTCGGTATTGCTTGAAATATCGGTTGAGCCCTCAGGCATAAATCGGCTGAGAAGAATATCTTGTGCTTCAGCAAACAGGCTCGAATCAGGTTCCTCAGCACCCGGAGTCGGCCACAAAAGTAATTCCCATCCATCGCTTTCCAATTCTCCTGGTCCAATGGTTTGACAGTCGCTAACGATGTTCCATTGAGCGTTTTGGACCGGCACTCCATCGGGGTCGGAGAGTTGTACCTGGTCGCCAAGTCCGGAAAGAATGTCGTTTTCCATTAACAGAACAGCGCGTTCCTGAGGAGCCAAAATCATTGAATCATCGCTTATATTCCACATGGAAGTGGTTCTGAAGAACCGTCGGTCGCCATCATTTGAATCGATTCTCCAACGGCTGATATTCAGGTCTTCAACACCTGTATTCATCACTTCAATCCAATCTTCAACAGGATCGATTGAATCGTCATCACAGTATGCGAGGATTTCGGTCATGACCAGATCATGCGTCCCAGAATACGCCGGCCAGATTGGGTTGATTTCACCGGGTGTCGCCCAAGCGGATTGAACCCAGTCGCTGCTGTTTGATGCCCCGTCTCCTTGAGGGCCTGCACCTGCATGACTGCTGTTGGAAGGGATGAGTGATTCACCTTCAACGGTTGAAGTCCATGACATTGAATCAACCATGTTTCCATTCGCATCAATCAGAACAATTGCATCAGGTGTCGTGTGCTTTAGGTAGAAACTGGTCGTACCGTTAAGTGCAACCAAAGCAACATCTCCTGGCTGAATCACTGAAGTCGATTGCAAGGGCATATTGTATTGGTGCAAAGTAAGTGAACGACTGTTTGAAGATTGTAACTTCCATCCTCCCACATCCAAAGGTGCGGTTCCGTTATTGTATATCTCAAGCCATTCTCCAAGAGGCCATTGTTGTGAATCACTTCCAACTGCATCAGGGAACACCTCGGTAAAGATGACCAGCCCAGTCGACGGGGTTTCACCCGGGTCTGGCTGACCAGGCGTCATCCATGTAGAAGGCACCCAAGGGTCAGCATCATTGTCGTCGGGAATAAGTGAAACGTTCTGGCCATAATCGGTTACATACCATGCTGTGTCCACAACCATTCCATTGGCGTCTCGCAGCATAAGTTGATTGTAATAATTCCACAACTCGGTATCTCCGCTGAATTGCACCAGTCTTCGCTCCTCTGCATCGATGGAGGTTGAACCTTGAGTTTGGTTGAACACCAATGTCCCGGGGTCGAGGTAGGTGACGTTACCCATTCCATCGATAATTGACCAGCCGGTTAAATCTACAGTCGCGGTTCCTGAATTGAATAACTCAATCCATTCACCATCTGGGAAAGCCATGCCGTCTGAACTGCTGTTGGATAATAATTCGGCGAACTCGACCGAAGAGGGGGTATTCGCAATGATTGCAAAATCAAGCGGGTTACTCGCATTCGGCGTAGGGTAGGCTGCATAGCCCCAATATTGAGATGATGAACTTTCAACCAGTGAAAAACCTGCTTCAGTATCTGTCCAAGAAATCTGTTGCGCTTTCGTGCCATTCGGCCAAAACAAGGACAAGGTTTCAACTCCATTGTTCAAAACCCCCGATGTTGCAGAGCCATTAACAGCGACGATACGTGTTTCACCAGGGTGAATCGTTCGTGAACTTGCATCAGATGTATACCCGATCAAATGGTCTGCATCGAATTCAAGAACATTCCCTGCAGCATCGTCGAAGGACCACCCTGTCAAGTCAATGGAATCCATTCCAGAATTGAAGACTTCGACCCACTCACCGCCTGGCCAGGAGGCATTGTCGTCAGATGGCCATGGGTTTGGCATGACCTCACTGATGATTAAATCAGATGGGAATAATGTCGGTCCACCCGTTGAACCTCCAGAGTTGATTGCGCCCGGTGTTGGACCATTTGTCGCAACCCAATCGTTGGTAGCACTGAAACTATCTTCTTCAAGACTTGAACCGGAAGGTGCGCCAGATGAAGAAAAGGTCCAGGTTGCCTGGTCGAGTTGCACTCCAGTCGATGTGTAGAGTGAAACAATATCATTGGTGTTTGCAAGATAGAATACCGAATTTGGAACCCCGTTTCGGGCAATGACCATGTATTCATCAGGCTCAATTTCCCAACTTGCAGAATCCGCAGCATCATAGTCCACAATCGATGTCGAATTGAAGTAGAGAGTCTTTGATGCCTTATTGGTCAGATACCAGTCTCGCACATCGACAGTGGTGTTACCCGAATTGTGAATCTCCATCCATTCTCCACCAGGCCAACTTGCATCGTCATAGCCATTGGGATTCGGTAGCGCTTCATTGAGGCAAATATCACCAGAGCAAGCCAGTGAGCGACCGGAAGTATTCACCGTTTCTGCAGTTTCTTCTAAGGATAAGACTCCGAGAGGTACGGAAGTGGAAAGCACCATTAGGGCTGCGAGGCAAAGGGAGCGAAATACGGCGTTCATGGTGTCACCAACATGCAGTGGATTCGGTCTAAGGGCATATCACTTTCCCTGTGCCATTCCGATGGAAACTCTCGGGAGTATCAAAGGAACCCTGCATTATCCACGAGATTTTTGAACAACAAATAGGTGATCGGCACTAAAATTACGCCCATAGCGTGGCTACGACGAATACCAAGTCGCGGAGGAAGAAGTCCGAGCATGGTCCCAACGATCATAACGGCAAGTCCAATGAACCCAGTGCTTACGAAAACGAGCGAAGCTACGAACACGATGACGCTCATAATCATCTGTTGAAGCGGAATTGCAGCGTGGAGCCTCAACATACCTTTTCCGACATAGCGCATAATTGGCATAGCGAGCAAACCTGCTGCCAAAGTAATTGCCAACAGGCGAACAAAGTCTGCAGTTGGTTCAAGACTGCTCCATGTATCAACCGGATACATTGCTTTGAGGGCTAAAGTTGCACCTGAACGCGAACGACCAATGATGTAGAGGAATCCGAGAACACAAACCGTAACCGATGTATTAACCGCTGAAAGAATTGAGATAATTTCCAAATCTTGCTTTGTTTGTGGTCCTTCGACGCCTTCTTCGGATTCTGCCTTGGCAATTTCAAGTAATTCATCATCAGATAGCTCGGTTAAACGTCGCGTTTCCCAATCCATTCCAAAGCCTTGCTTTCCTTGCATTTTTGCAGCGACGTTTCGCCCACCCATGACCAGTACAGTGGCTTGTGAGGCAGTCATTCCCGGTAGCACTCCCATCGAAGCACCTGCAACTCCCGACCAAAAACACGGGATGATTAACGGTCGTGCTGGAGGTAAATCCCAGTTTTCTTTTTGTGGTGGGAGGTGGGATGTTGTTGCATAAATATCAAGCAAATTCGCAATTCCAAAAAGTCCAGCTAAACTGGGCAATAACAGACTCGCACCTGGCATGTCAAGTGGTGAACGAGCAGGTAGTGAATCAGGACCGATAATGGTCCATCCAAAGAGACCTGTTAGGAGGAAAAAAGCAGTTGCTGAGACGAATCCTGCAAACCGAGAATCTGTTCCAAAGCGGCCACCAGTCGACTTTTGCAGCCACATTGGCCAGTCGAGGCGTGTGGTTTCAGTTGCGAGCAGTAGTAATGAAATTGTCAGTAAAATAAACGGTAGCATGGTTCGCAAATCTTCATACCAACCGAGCTCTGGCCCGAAAGCAATTCGGGCAACGACGATTAATGGCAGCGACAAAAACAGACCCAGTTGGGAGCCTCGAGCCGACCAAGCAACGCCACGTGCAGCGTTTCCAGACAGCAGCATTCGATGACCTGGAAGCAAAGAGAGCGCCTGATCAGCATCCGGTGCCCCCATCAATGCTGATGGAATATAATTGAGAAATGTGTGAACAGTACTTGTAGAAACGATAATTCCTGCTACAGCAGAAAGAGGAATACCTAAACTGAACAATGCAGGAGCCAATGCAAGTAAAATGAGAGCGACATTGTTGACGTGAAAACCCGGGATAATTCCGGTAAGCGTGCCCATGCCAACACCGAAAAAGAGGGCTGCAAACATCCAGCCGAGTTCGTACATGTACGCATCAAACATTTTTCCACCTCAAGAGTTTTCGTTATTCGGTCCCGTTCCATTTTCCATTTCTTCACGATCATTGATGCCGTCACCATCGGAATCTTCAGTGTTTGAATTAAAGCCGGTAGCATCTTCAAAACTATCAGCAAGACGGTCTTCATCCTCATCCAATGCGTCGGCCTCATCAAGTGTGAATACCAAGGCAAGGTCGGTTGGGTGCTCAATTTGTCGAAGTCGACCGTGCCAGGTGAGAGATTGATTCTCGTGAAGAGAGTCAGTACCTATGGCATTCAGCCGGACATTGAGTTTGATTGACTGTTCAGAACCTGGTCGTTCAAGATACCATCCGTCGTCATGCTGAGCGGCTTTTCCGTCAATCAGGACAAATTGATTTTTTGAGTAGCCCCACTGTGTCGCTCCATCATCCCAAAGCAAGGTCGATGGCGGTGGTGGGCTACCAGTGAGGTTGTATGAATTAACCATCAAACGCATGCGCATGTCTTCATCGTCCCATGCAATGGTAACATCCGCAACAATGCCTTGACCTGATTCAATCCATTCGGTCCTTGGGCCGGGGAAAGTCATAGCAATACTGGTTTGGCCAAAGGTGTAGGTTTGTGAATCAACGAAGTATCCTTCTGTATCCAGTGGCTCAAATGCGTATTTCATGAACGTGTTAATCGTGTAGTGTGTGTTTGGAGATTCTAACATAGAGGCAGGGTCTGCAGATAGCATAGCCTGCATTGTGAGGGCCGACATTGGGTCGACCAGATTCTGACCCATTCCCTGATTTGCATCAATGCACCATGTATTCTTATCATCGCTCCACATCAATCGACCCTGTGCGTCAAAAACAGTACCAGAAAGATTTTGTTCTGAGGCATATGTCATATCTTCGACTGTCGGGATGACGCAAATACTTCCTCCAGTTGGTCCTATGAGGGTCCAAACTCCATCGGTAATGTTGAGTGTTCCTGCCAAAATGACTTTACTGCCTGATTCGTAACTCCATGTTGCTTCATTTGACCAGTCGAGGCGATTGATTTGCGGTTCGTAACTGGTGTCTTTGAGTATGTCCGGCCCTTGTGTGCGAAGTGCCCAACGTAGACTTGTTTCCTGGTATGAAAGCATACCACTGACTTCAATTTTTGAATCTGCTTCAAGCCATCCTAAATCTTCACCACGTGCCGATTGGATGAGAAGTTGCATTTGGTGGGCTGCATTGCCTGGGTGGTCGGTTATGTATGCTGATGTGTAAACGGCATCGGGGCTAACCGACTCGCTGATAAATCCGTTAACAGTGACAATTTTATCGACATAATCTTGGGGAGCGATTGCAAGGTCAGATAACGATACACGCTCAAGAACAGGTAAGTCATCTGCTTCCCAATACAGTGCACCAGAGCCTGTTGCTTGCATGTAAAAACGCCCATTCCAATCAACGACATCCCCCATAGCAGTCACATTGGTCCCTATGGGTGGGACTTTTCCAGTAGAGTACCAACGAACTTGGATGACGCCAGTGTCGTCTTCGATGACAAGATCGACTCGGTCTTCGCCGTTTCCATAGCGGTCTTCAATCCAAGAAATCACTTCCCCTTCGACAAGTACGACTTCATTTTTATGTTGAATCAAATCCTCAACCTTTACTATTTGAGGTTCACGAACCATTGCATACCAATTCAATGTGGCAACCAAGAACACGGAAAGGGCAAACATGACCCATAATTTTTGCCCGCGTGTAGCAGGATTGTCGTCAGTTATTTTTAGCATAATGTCCTTGAGAGCATCCGCCATAGTTGGTTCACTTAACCCCCATGCTTAGGCATTGTCATCGACCAATCCGCGGTAAAGAGTTGATTTTTCCGAGTTTTTCGACGTGCGGGGCCTTTTTAATGGAAAAGTTGACCGGTTGCTGGGGATGGCCATGCGTGACCGTGTGATTCGTGATGAGATTCACAAGGACATCTTTGTTCCTGCTCATCATGCCAAGATTATCGATACTCGAGAATTCCAACGATTGCGATTAATTCAACAACTTTCCACTTGTGAATATGTATTCCCCGCTGCAAACCACAATCGCTTCTCACATTCCTTAGGTGCGTATCATTTAGCTGGGTCGCTTGTTTCTTCTCTTAACGAGGTGCAACCCGGGCTTGTTTCTGATGATGACTGCGAACTGATTCAGTTGGCAGCATTGCTTCACGACATCGGCCATCCTCCTTTTTCTCATCTCTTAGAAACGCCTGAAGTGTTCGCAACCTATCACTCGCACGAACACTGGGGTCGTTTGCTGCTGGGATCTGAAGATACTGAAATTGGAAAAGCCCTTCTTGAAGTGCTTGGCAACAACCGTCGTAATCGCTTGTTTGCGCTTCTCGACGGACAAACAGAATATGAGGGAGTAGCAATTCCTCCGTTTATGAAAGAGATTGTAGCCAGTCAATTGGATGTCGATCGTATGGATTACATGGTTCGAGACCAAGCCAACACCGGTGCTCAAATTGGTGGTTTTGATATTGCTCGTGTCATTCGGGCTTTACGGGTAAATAAACAGGGCCATTTTGTTGTTAAATCATGGGGTCTGCCCGCAATTGAAGCCTATCTTGTTACCCGATATCACATGTATCACCAAGTTTACTTTCACAAGGTGAACATGCTTACGCAGAACTATTTGGTTCGGATGCTTGTTCGCGCTCGCAAACTCGCACAAGAGGGAAATCTCAAACTTTCATCACCTCTCGAGAATATGTTACTCAATACTGCACTTGAACCCAAAGAATATGCTTCACTCAACGATGCACATATTCGAGTTGCACTTCCTGAATGGGCCGAACATTCAGACCAAATATTGTCGCATTACGCTATGCGTTTACTGTCTCGCAGAGACTTCCACAAATCACTAAGAATAGAAGGTTTGACAACGGAAATGGTTGATGTCGTCTTACCTCGCCTGGAGCCTCTTGTGCAGGCTTCAGGATACAACCCTTCAATTGACATTATTACGGCTCGAATATCAAAGCGTGGATATATGCCATATGAACAAGGGATCCTAATTGAAGACGGTCGTGATGCCGCAGACCATTCGCCACTTGTACGCTCACTTACTCAACCGAATGAACGAGCATTGATATTCGTGCCTGATACGCTTCGAGATGAACTGGAAATCACCGTACGTGAATGGATAAAACCGTCCCAATCATCCCTCGCTCAGTTTGAATGATGCAGAGGTAAGTTCATGTCTCGCGCCTATTCCCTTTACTTAGGGGCCCGTAGCTTAGTTGGTTGGAGCACCCGGCTCATAACCGGGGGGTCAGGGGTTCAAGTCCCTTCGGGCCCACTTTCAATTTGAGGCCAACGTAAGCGATTTTTAGAACCACTATGGCGCAACGGTTATGAGTGTCTCATCACTGGGGTTGACTACTAGGTGGAACCTGTATGTTGAAGCGCGCTCTGTTCTTGCTTGCCCTTTACCTCTGCTCTGTCATGATTGTTGCGGTCCCCGCATCCGCTCAGACACCAACAGCGGCTATTTCTCTTTCATGCGCTCCTATTTCTATCAACATTGAAGTTAAACCAGGTTCGACATACAACGGTTTCACGACTTGTACCGCAAACAACCCTACGACTTACCAAGAGAAAATCAGCATCCTTGTTACCAGTGATGGATTAGCGACTGCGGCTCCTGGTGACATGTATATTGGAGGCAACTCTGAGGTTGACTTCCAGATCTCTGTTCGCGCCACACCATACATGGTCATGCAAAGTCGAACGCTCTCTGTTTCCGCAACTGTCCAAGAGATTAACTCATTGCCTCCAATCAACACTGCATCATCTCAAAACAACATGATTGTTAACATCATGCAATATTCGTTGGTTCAAGTTGAAGCAGTCGAGCCTTTCGTTCAATTGATGCCAAAGAAGGACAAGAACTTCGAGTTCAAGGTCTACAACTTGGGTAATCAGATTGACTTCATGAAAGTAGGTATTACAGAAACCAGTCGAGAGAACCTCGAAGAAGCTGGTTTCACAATCAACCTCCCTGCCGTCAAGGTTCAAATTGACGCTATTCCAACCGCAACCAAGGTCCGAGTAATGGCCCGTACGCCAAAGACACAAGGATGGAGTGATGCTTACCACGTTCTCGACTTCTTCGCAGAATCTGAGTTTGCTTGTAATAACGGCGGATGTATCCGTGAATCTCAAATGATTACAGTTTACGTTCGTGGAGTTTACCTACCAGGTTTCGAAGTCGTTCCAGCGATCTCAATGATTGCCCTTGCTGCTGCAGCCGCAGGCCGTCGATTTAGAGAAGATAGCGAAGATGAAGAAGACGTCGTCTGGTATGATTCAGCCCCCGGACTGTAACGGCACTCGCAACCGCCCTCGCGAACAGTGTAGTTCTCGACTCATACAGGGGTCGCTTTGATAATCCCCTTCGATAAACGCTGTAATAACTGGGATTACTATGGGTGGATTATTGGACAAAGCTAATGCTAAGAAAAACGAGACTGAAGATACTAAAGAAGTAAAAGCAAAAGTATCCAAAGCGGAAGAAGTAACGGTAAAAGTCGATAAGACTGCACCTCAGACTAAAGTAGCAAGTTCACCACCACCTAAACAAAACCCAGAACTCGCAATGAAGCTCAATATTGCTGGTTGGGTTGCGATTGTTGTAGGAGGTATTCTCGCCTTACAAGGCGGTGGAATGGGTATACTCGTTGTGCTGGGTGTATTGCTTGTAGGTATCGGACTCATCGTACAATCTGAGCGACTTGCCGAAGGTGACATGAATGTCGTCAAACTCGGCCTGTCAATTTTTGTTGCAGTTATTGTTGCAGCAGGTCCATACGCAGCACTGGTATTGGTCCCTGCAGATTCATCGATGGCTCTTACTGAAATTGCTCTCAATGAAGACTCTGATGAAGTTACATTTTCTGTCCGTGGCTCATTTGACTCTGCGACAGCAACAATCAGTTTAGATGGTGAGACTGTGTGGTCCGATACCATGACTCTCTCAAACGATCGAGCCAAATTTAAAGCGCCACTCAGCGCCTTCTTTGATGGAAATTCTCAAGATTATCGTTTGGCATCTATGAAATCTTATCTCATCGATGTCACTTCAGACGATGATCAAACCGCATCATCAGAAATCACTCCATCGTTGATGAATCGGGAAATATTGAATTCCGGTGCTCGAATTTCCGAGGTCTTGAAGACCGAGACATCAGGAACGACAACAACCACGTCCGTTGATGGTCTGATTGTTGAATCGATAATGGGTATGTTTGCTCCCGGTGAAGGCCCTCAAGACAACGGGGAACATTCTATGACCAATCTCGGTCTCACTCCAGTATCTTCTGACTACACAATGCAGTTGAGAATTAAGAAGAGTGGTTCGACGGAATACAGTTCTCCCATCATTAGTGTCGATGGGCTTGATGCTACATGGACCAGTTCTGTAAGCGGCTCGAAAAGTGGCAAGACAAACGGATGGTTAGGACTTCCCGGCACAGCTACAGATTCTCTAAACACAGAATACATTCAGAAAGACTCCTTTTATGACGGTGCAGGTTGCTACACATTCGAGATTTTCATCACCAATGACTATTATGCAGGAATGACAGATTCCGAATCGTCTGCTACTGGTATAATGGTGAGCAGCAATTCCTGGGAACTTGACTTCAATGCAGATAGTAACCAAAGAACGATGGAAGTCTGTTGATACGGAATACAACCTTTCAATCAGAATAAACACTGTAAAGAGTTTCAGTGATTGGATTGATTATCTTTCAACTTCTTCGAAGGCTTCAGGGACATCGCCGTAATAGTTCTTCTGAGCAGCTCTTCGAGCAACAAGAATACTACCGATGGCGATAAGGACGACAAGTATTCCATAGACAATGAGCGGCTGATCTTCGGTTTCTTCACCGATATACCAGCCAACTTCTTGTGAATTGCCCCCTTCAACATTCGTAATATCCTCTGCAATAGAACTCAATATGTTTGGAATTAAGGTTTTGCAATTGAGGATTTGAGCTCCGTCGGTATTTGCCCACCACGAGACTGGAAGTTCCTTTTCTTCACCAGGCGCTAAAGATGTCGTAAGCGCAGTTGTTTCAGTGAGGTTGTCACCAACATAACACCAAATATTGACTGTCGCTGATGCAGAGCCAGTATTGCGAACAGTAACCATTGCACCTATCTTTTTGTTGACTTCAGCAGTTGTATCTTCCGCATCTATGGAGACAACTTCGATGTAAGGCAATGGGACATCGATGACGGCAGTTGGCGTATGAGGTGCAGGAACAGTGGTGGTAAAATCGCCCCAGCCCGAGCTAAGAGTTAAGGTCAACTCCCCGTTCTCTGAATGGTAAACACCGTTTTGATCTACCCACTCGACAATTCGCTTCCATTCGCTACCACCAATGTCAACCATGCCATTCACATCTGTGATGTCGTCACGGACAGAACTGCCATATCCGATGCCAGTTTGATGGACAGTAATGTTGGCAGAGTTTGTTTGAATTTGGCGTTGAGAAAGCAAACGTATCCAACCATCGGTATATCCTCCTGTGCCTTGATTATTCGTGTAGGTGATTTGGGCAAGGTCGTGTACAATGATGTCTTCATCGGTACGACTTCCAAGAATCGAACTTTCATTCACAGTAATACTTGAACCGTCACTGACATCAATTGGAGCACTTCCAATAATCGAACTTGATTGAATATTACAAACATGTGAACAAGTTATGTCAGCACCATAGATTGTTGCCCCATCAAGAAGTAATGTCCCGAGCACTTCAAGATTGAAGGAAGCACTGTTCCACATTAAACTACCATTGGTTTGGTTAATTTCATTGGCCAGAAGGATGGGTGATTCGCCGCTACCAGAATGAAGTGCTTGAATTGAAAGGATCTGTATTTCAAAAGCGTAATAGATATCGAAATCTGCAACGAGATCGGTTCCGTTGAGGGGAATGTCGATGAAGATGTGGTCGGTTCCAGCAGCATCGGCTGTTTGTTCACCGATACTCATGTTAAACATCGCAGAACTTGGAATTGTTTGATCGAAATCAACTCTTAGTTGTCCGGTTTCTGCAAGGTCACCGAAATTTAAATGCAGTTGAGTATTGTTCATAACGGCAAGTCCAGAATCCAAGTCTTCGCCAATGAGTGAACCTGAAAGTGCGAGTGTAGCGTTTTCCTGTACGGTAATCGCATTATTTGTCGAAAGAGTAACCTCTCCATCTATGGTTAGAGTGGCTCCGTTTTCAACAATGATGTTGCCACTCATTGTGTATGTGTCATTCCAGGTTTCATCAGCACTGATGAGGAGGGTTGTTCCATCGTTGGGTGGCGCAGCGTGAACGCCGGCAATTGAACTCAAAGATGTGAAAATCAAGAGGATGGTGAAGCAGACTGCGGTTCGCATGGAGAGGCGTAGTAAAGCCACATTATAGGCTTCTCTCCGGATTAGTAGGGGACGTCTTTCCAGCCTATTTTGTAGCCAAGTAGGTTGAAAGAGCGGTGCAAAATGGGTGTAAAGAGTACTAATCCCAACATAGGAAGTCGCAATTCAGAGTCAGCGAGAATCGACGTTCCAAGGAAAAGTTGCCCTGCTAAAAATACCATTATGGCAAACGGCAAAGTGTCAAGAAGTGGTGCTTTGGAGGAGACATCACCTTCACGTTTGAGGCCTCTGCGTCGCTTAATGAAAGAGCCAGTGCTATCGCCTACGAGGCAAAAGAAACCAAGGAAACTCCCAAGAAGAAATGCAGTCATCATCTCCCCTCCTAAGGCAAACCATGTTCCATCAGACCCCTGAAGTGGATGTGCAAAAATCCCATTTTCACCAACGGCTACATCAGCATCTGGAATCTCTCCCAGAGATGCCACGATAAGCATGCAGAGTAGTCCTGAGGTTAGCGAGCCGCCAATGAGGCCGTTCCATGTTTTACCATCGCCAAGGATTCGCTTTCCATCGCCGAGGGTTCGACCACCATCGATCGGCCAAGGCCCGTAACCGGTTTTTGGCAACCATTTGCCCCACATCATGGCAAACGTGTTCGCCAAAAATCCTGGTAAGTAGAGCCAAAGTGTTAGCAAACAGAGTCCAAGAAAGTTCATTTTATCCACCAAAGGTTCACACCTTTGCTGAGTGGCTTTGAGGACGGTCTTTGAATCATCCCCCTTGAAACGACGCTGGAGTGAAAACTGTCTGAATGCAGACGCGATGGGATTATGTGATGGCGTCGACCCAAGCAAACTATGGCAGGTAAGATAGTACTGGTCGTTGGTGGAGGTGGGCGAGAACACGCACTTTGTATGGAACTGAACCGTTCAAAGCATGTTGCTGAACTCCATTGTTCACCCGGTAACGCTGGAACCTCACAACTCGCAACAAACCATTCAATCTCTGCTTCCGATATCGATGGATTGCTGCATCTCGCTCAAAAAATAGCGGCTGATTTGGTTGTTGTAGGTCCGGAAGCACCCTTGTGTGCGTCACTTGCTGACCGTCTTGAATTGCTTGAAATTCCGTGTTTTGGACCCGTTGCCAGACTCGCAAATCTCGAAGGCTCCAAGTTACATGCAAAACAAGTTATGCGTGCAGCAAATGTTCCCACAGCAGCATTTCATGTCTTGTCACATGAGAGTCAAATTGATGCAGCTTTGGATGACTTTGCCGGTAATCCTTGGGTTGTGAAACGTGATGTTTTGGCAGGTGGAAAAGGTGTGGTTGTAACTTCAGACCGTGAAGAGGCTCGTGAATTTATTCAGTCATCTCTTCGATCGGATGGTCAGGTTTTGCTCGAGGATTTCCTACCTGGTGAGGAAGCCAGCATGTTGGTTGTCATGGACGGTTCGGGATATGTGTGTCTACCTGCGAGCCAAGATCACAAACGTGCCTTTGATGGTGATGAAGGGCCAAACACTGGCGGTATGGGTGCATATTGTCCTGCTCCAGTCGTCACAGATGAAATCCGTCAAAGAACCATTGAAACGATTATTGAACCAATGCACCAGTATTTACTCTCAAGCGGAACTCCTTACAGAGGAGTTCTCTATGTTGGGCTCATGATTCCGGAATCTGGGAAACCGAATGTTGTTGAGTTCAATGTTCGCTTTGGAGACCCAGAGTGCCAAATCACCTTGCCTTTACTGAAAACCGATGTCTTCGAAGTCCTTGATGCAGCAGCTTCAGATCGATTGTCTCAACTTGATGTCGAGTTTCACAATTCGTTTGCAACCACCGTTGTTCTCGCTGCGGAGGGGTATCCGCAAAAGCCTGTCAAAGGTCGCTTGATTCATGGATTAGCGGAGGGAGTACTGGAATCAGATGGTGCGAAGGCTTGGGTCAACCATGCTGGCACGGATTTTGATGATTCGGGGCAACTGATTTCAACCGGTGGCAGAGTTCTTTCATGCAGTGCATTAGCGCCGACTCTTGACGCGTCCGTGAAGTTGGCTTACCAACTCATAGAATCGATTGATTTAGAAGGTTCACATTATCGAAATGACATCGCATTTCGCGCCCTTTAGACCCACCTTTGACCCGTGAAATTTGGCTAAAATTAGGGCTTAAAAATGTGGCTTCAAATGTGACACAGCATTGCTTTCATAAGTCGTTCTTACAGCGGAGTCATTAAAAGAGTCTCTCAAGTGGCGAAGACGCTTCAGCCTTGCTGCTGTCGCGGAAACACCTTTGAGGGAAAAAAAATGGAACAAAAAACTGGCACACAAAGCACTACGCCAGCAGCACCGTTGGGATGGCTCATCGCCCCCCTAGCAGTATTGCTTGCTCTCGCAGCCATCAAGCTCGTCGGAGTAGACTTCGAGCTCAACGTAGACAACATGACGCCGATGATATTCGTCATCGTCGCAAGCATCTTTGGACTTCTTCCATCGATGCTTAATGACTCTGTATCTGCATCCTACTCAAAGGCCACAATCTCCCTCTCAACACTGGCCGTTGCTCTTGTTGGTGCAGAAATTATCTATCTCCAAGACTACGGTGCATTTTCAGGACTCATGTTCGCTCTTGTTACCTTCGGCGTTCATTTCATGGCCAGTCGAGGCCGACATGAAATCGCATCGATTATCATTTTCACCGCGGTTGGCGTCAATGTTGGAATCATTATGGCTGGGGACGCTCTTGCAGTTCTCCCTGAGATTTTCAACACCGCTGCGCCTGAAGAGCAGGCAAGTTTTGTCTCAACACTGAATCTAAAGCATCAAGCAGTCGGCTATCAGTTCTTTTCTTACCTGACGATTTTCATACTTCTCGGCACACTCTTTGCGACCTTTGCTCGTGGATATCTGATGCCTGCTGGTGAAGTAGGCTGGTTCAGTTTCTTGAATCACGACAACTCTTCATTCATCAACAAAAAGAATCTACCCTTGCAAGTCGCTCTCCTCGTTTGGGCGCTGGCGCACATTGCAAGTCTATGGCATTTCGACAGCGTTTCAGTTGCAGACCAACTTGGAATTAACACGGTTTCTGGCTACCACGGCTACTTTAGCTACTGGTCCGCTTTCTTTACCGGATTCGTTGCGCTTCTCGTTGCTGGAATGTTTGCTGAGCGTTGGCATACACGAGCAATGACACTCACTTCTCTGTGGGCGTTGTATCAAGTCTCAACATGGTATGATGCAGGCATGTTCCAAGTCGATATGCTCGACAACAATTGGGGCAGTCTTATTTGGCTTGGAGCTACTTTCTTCATCGGTGTTGGAATCTATTCGATTTCAACCCATGATTCATGGGGCGGCTGGGTGAACCGTGAAGATCACGAATACTCTGGCGCACGATTGTTTTGGAATGAACACTGGGCCAGTGTCATGATTGGACTCGCATTCTTCTTTGGACTTGTTATTCGAGTTCAGTGGTATCTCGTCCCATCAATGAACGCCTACGGTACAGGAAATTGGGACATGACAGGCGGTTCTGACCCGTGGTATATGAAGCGAGTCGTCGACTACATTCTTGCGAACAATGCACACATGATTTTTGACGCAGACCGCTTCTATCCGGTCGGAGGTATTAATCCTCGACCTCCACTCTTCACGTGGTCGATTGCAGTCTTGGCAATGATTCTTGAACCATTCTTCGACAACGGCGATGCGGTTTGGTGGGCTATCTTGTCCCTGCCTGCTATTTACGGAGCATTTACAATCTTCCCTGTTGCAGCAATTGCACGTGAACACATTAACGAAAAAGCAGCAGTTATTGCAGCATGGCTTATCGCTTTCATGCCTGCTCACGTCACGCACACGACATGGGCTCTTGCTGACCACGACGCATTCATCATGCTGTTCATTACGCTCGGTTTCATGTTCTGGCTTCGTGCCGTCAAGTATGCAGGTACAGAACGATTGCTTCGTACCTCTACAGCAACACCTGCTTCTTTCATTGCAGCTATCTCGCAAGTATTATCTCAACGAAAGGCGGCTTTTGCATCAGCAGTTTTAGCAGGTGTAAGCTTTGGAGTCGTTTCACTCGGTTGGAAAGGTTTCGTTGTCGGACCATCGATTTTATTCTTGGCTTACGCAGCACAGGTTTCAATCAACATGTTCCGTCGTCGTGACTCGACAACACTCAATGTGCTGTTCTTGACGATGCTTTCAGTCAATTTCTTGATGGCATTGCCGTTCTACGCTCATCCACAAATTAGTCTTGTTCTTGATGGAACTGGTCTCCAGCCCTTCTTGTTTATCCTCGTATTCACCTTGGCGATTAGCTTTGTGACAACCGGATTCCGTGACAAGCCTTGGTTACTTATTTTGGGTGTTCTCGCAACTGCAGGAGCAATTTTCTTCTTGGTATTGTGGCTTCTCAAGCAAGCAAACTGGTCCAATGCCTGGGACGTACTCTTCACTGGTAGCGGATACTTCACGAAGACAAAGATTTTCGGAACAGTTGCTGAGGCAAACGCACCGAATCGAGGGCAACTCTTTGCTCAATTTGGGCCAATTACATTTGTTCTGTCGCTGATTATGGGTGTCCTCTGCATGTGGTCTGCTTTCCGAGAACGCAAGCAGACGAATCTCGTGTTTGGTATTTGGATTCTTGCAGCGTCCTTCATGGCTTGGACTGCCGCTCGGTTCATGTTCAACGCTACACCTGCTATCGCAGTACTCGGCGCTTGGGGTATTGTCTCTCTTTGGAAGTGGGCAAACTGGGGCGGTCTTGTCAAGACTTGGAAGAAACTCGGTATTCGTTCACCTGAAGACCGAATTCGTGGTGCGCGTGTTGCTGTGTGGCGCACACCATCCTTTTCAGCAATTATGCTCGTCATGATTATGCTGTTTGGACAACAATTCACGTATGGTTTGGATGCTGCTATTCCTGGCAGCAACAATGCTGAAGACGATCTTGATGAAACAATTTACAACATCATTCCTGATGCATTCCGCTGGGAAGTTGGAGGTTTCTCACTACTTGATGACAGCACATACGATGGAAATTGGTATCTCGGCTCCTTTGGGTCTGGATTCAATGACAACGGCTGGAATACAGCATATGAGTGGCTCGCATCGCAAGATACCGATATGCCCTATTCAGAACGTCCTGCATTTGTATCATGGTGGGACTACGGTTTCCAAGCGCTTGATACCGGAGAACATCCGTCAGTTTCTGATAACTTCCAGTCCGGAATCCCGGCTACTGGGAATATGTTGCTTGCTCGAAGCCAAGAAGACCTTGTCTCGATGTTTATTTGGCAATTAGGACAAGGAGACATCGAATACAATCAAGCCCGAAATGGTGAGACTGCTTTCACCTCTGGTTACTACAACATCGTCAATGATTACCTTGACGATTCTGAAGTCATGGATCTCTTTACGACCTTCTCGACGAGTGTCGACCACGATGAAATGATGGAATTGGCAGAGCTCAACAGTTTCAGAGTTTTCCAAACCAATGATGACATGGTTTTGGCACAAGGATACCACCATGTTAAC
>CALCOP010000155.1 GCA_937897365.1 uncultured euryarchaeote | reverse complement strand
GGACATTGAGTGGTTTTGCTCTTGCTACATTCGCTTTTGTAAGTGTTATACATTCCCCGATTATTGAATCTGCAAACGGATATATTTTCATTCTTATACCCTTTATTCTCGTCGCAGCAAGTCCAACAGTCATTGCAGGAGAATCTGCTTGGCAAGCGATGCAAGCAAGGATTTCTCTCCGAGAACAGGGCGGTGTACGCGTCGGCAAAAAGCACATTCTTCGTGCTCAGCCTGGTATGGATCGGATTATGGAGAGTCTGAGAGACCAACGTCGTAACAATGCCGTGCTCGTTGTGCTGTCGGTGTCGACCGTAACACTGCTTATTCTTGCTTCTGCAGTTGCTCCCAATTCCCTTGCATGGAATCTTGCTTTATTGGTCGCAATGACGTTGGGAATTGCTCAATCCTTCCACGGTATTTTTTCCTATGGTTTCATACGACAACTCGGCGATCCATTTTCTTCGATCGCTTTTCACGCCCCAACACATCACCCGACCCAGTTAGCCAGTGTATTGGGAGATCTGCTGGTTTCCCATCTTGACCCCGACCTGTTCTTGGAATGGGAGGCATGGCAAAAGCAGTTTAGAAAAGCACTTATTCCCGGGCATATTACAAAACAAGCGCTCGAACGCCTTCTCTACATTCTTCACCTCCACATGGAGGAAGAATTGGGTACGGACATGGCATATCAAGAACTCAAATCGTTCATCATCGAGGAACGATTTGAATCGCTTCTACTCGATGAAGATGCTCGTTTTAATTGGCGCACGATTCAACGCCTTATCGCCCACTCGAGAGGTTGGCAACCCGAAGCATTTCTACTGCTTGACCGACTGCAAAACGACCTCTTAGCAGGAACACCTTCCATGCTACAGGCGGAGTGGCGAATGGACGTCGCCTTGGCAGGCAATTGCTATGAGGGTTCAGGTAATCTCTTCATTGTCTTGAACAACCAAACCTTCGAGTCCCGCCACGTCCGTGTCGAGGTTCTAACGCCGAATGGAGAACCAGAAACAAGAGATCACCGGTTTGAGTTGACAGCTTGCCCACCACCTCAACAGGCCGTCCTTCTCTCTCACATGACTGAAGAAGATGCATTGGACTGGATGCCCAGATACCTTGAACGCGGTGTTGTTCTTTGGATTGGGGTAGCTTGGCCTCGCTCTTTCCGCGGCGCCGCAGACGTCCAAATTATACTTCGAGACGACGAGGGGATTGTCTTGGAATCGCAAGTGATACGAACGGTAATTCAGCGAGCTGCTGGTAGCCAAACAAAACAGAGAATTCGAATGTTAGAGGCTGCAAGGGTACAAGGCGAGTTACCTTTGCCAAAGTTGGTGATTTAACCAATACAGTTGGGCTCAGAATGATTTTTATGTTCAACTCGAATAAGATGCGAGGCCATTCAAGCGCTTTGCTTATGCATGAGAGCCACTTGCGATAAATTACCGGATGTGAGACCTTGGAAGCATGGGATGTTATTGTATTGGGTGATGGGCCAGCAGCCCTTCGTTCAGCAGCAGAATCTGCAAAGCAAGGGGCTTCGACATTGGTTCTTTCTGTGAATGCCTTGGGCAGCGATACGCATCTTGCCTTGGATGGACTTGCTGCATCACTCTTGGAATCAAATAATCGTGATCATCGTGAAGATGCAATCCGTGCTGGTTGTTATCTCAACGACCAAGACATTGTTGCATCCCGAACCGCTGATGCAGTACGCCAAGTCGACCTGCTTGAGCGATGGGGCGTTAATTTTCGACGTGACGCTCACGGCATTCCCATGGTTCGAAAGGCACCTGGTCATGGTATGGCTCGAAATGCGGATGCTGGTGATGCGACCGGCCGTGAAATTCAACGCGTCCTTGAAGAGCAATGCATGCGACACGGTGTCACTCGTCGTGGAGACCATCTCCCCCTCTCTCTTATTCATACCAATCAGTCCGTGAGTGGAGTCACTGTCGTCGACTTGGTGAACGGTAGAATCGCTGCTTTGCAAGCAAAAGCAGTAATTCTTGCAGATGGTGGGTTTGCAGGTGCCTTCAGCCACGGAGCCGTTGGACTTGGGCTGGACCTTGCCCTACGGGCAGGAGTTCCTTTGCGCAACATGGAATTTATTGCACATACGCCGCTCGGAATTAAGGATACGAACATGATACTCCCTCTTGGACTCCTCCATGATGGAGCTACTTTACATGAAGCAAACGGCTCAGATATCGAAGTTGGCGATGGTGGATTGGATGCTCTTTGTCAGGCAGTCTCAAACGCTTCTCGACCCGTCATTGATGCGCGTGATTTGGGTGATTCATCTGTCTGGTGGAAAGCCACATTCCGTAGCATCAAACAGCGTACAGGTATCGACATGACTCGGCAAACAATTGAAATTGAAGCACGACCTTACACGACTCTTGGTGGAGTGACGGTCGATGAATCAGGCCGTGCAATTCTCTCGACATGGTCTCGTTGGTTCACAGGTTTGTATGCTGCTGGAGAAGCCTCGTGTTCTGGTTTCCATGGCGCAGATTTTTTGCCAGGTAATCATATGCTCGACGCATTACTTGGGGGGGCTGCTGCTGGAGCACATGCAGGTGAGTGGGTCAAACACCGCAAGTTTGCGAATGCACAAGCTGCTCATGAAGCCGAACAAGAAGCCCAAGCGGACTATTCCGCAGTTTCCGACTCCTCTGAAGAAGGCGTCGTACGTATCGGGCACGTCGTCACGAAAGTTCGCGAAACAGTGCAAAGTGCTCTCGGATACAATCGTAGCGAAGGCGAACTTCAATCGGCAATCGAATCACTCGAGGCTGCGGGCGTTCTTGCTGAATCAATACACGTAGATCAAGCATCCTTAATTGCGAATACGAACCTTGTAGAAATCGCTCGTGCTCAAGCATCCGCACGCCTTTCCCTCGTCGCTGCACAATCGGCTCTCGCTCGCAAGGAATCTCGAGGGTGCCACTATCGTTCTGACTTTAGCGAATCCGATGAAGAACATTTGCACCATTATACAGTAGACCAAACTGGAGCAGTCAATACGCTCGCTCTTCGCAAGAGTAAAACAGGAAACTGGATTTTACCTCCTCAATAACCTCTCTTCATCAAAATCCGGTGAACTACTGAAAAGGGATACCGTGTAGCAGTGCTATGGCCGAGAAGACCATCTTCGACCGTATCTTGGAAAACTCCATTCCATCTCACAAGGTTGCTGAGGGTGAAATGTGGTACGCATTCCTTGATATTTTTCCACGCCGATTAGGGCATACACTTGTTATTCCTAAGCAAAGTGTTCAGCGCCTCTCCGAATTATCAACTGAGGCGAGAAATTCGCTGTTTGAAGGCGTCGCAACCGTTCAAAATATCCTCTCTCAACAGTTTGAAACCGATGATTTCACGGTTTGTATTCATGACGGGCCACTTGCAGGTCAAGAAGTTCCTCATGTACACGTGCACGTGATTCCTCGAACACATGGAGATGGAGGCTCTACACTTCATGCCATGTGGCCACAGGCAAATCCTTCAAGCGAACCAGATCACGAATCACTTGCGCACCTTTCGACTCAATTGCAAGAGGTGTGCCTATGAGTGACCAAGAACCTCAAACCAACGTAGACCATCACGGAGAAGAATTGCCAGTCCTTTCCAAATCCGCTAAAAATATGAAGATGGATCGATTGCTGACCACTCCAATCCCATCGTTTGATGGCCAAGTCCCTGGCTCTTATTTATGGTCGAATGTCGCTTTCTGGATTGCTCGTCGTATTCTTGCAGTTCAGTTTCGGACCAGTGAAGTAACCGGTGTTGATACACTTCCAATCGACCGAGGGAATCTGTGTTGTGCCTGGCATACAAATGGCCTCATTGACCCCTTGCAAATGGTTCTCAAACACCCTAAGAATTTCGTCATGGGAGGTCGTCACGATTTAGTCACACGCCCTCTTCTTGGCTGGTGGACTCGCAAATTAGCGGTTCAACCCGTCGTTCGGAAAGCAGAGCTCCTTCGGGGGGGGTGTTCTGAGGAAGAAGCAACTCGATTGAATGGGCGCTCATTGATGATGTTGGCAACTGGTATTTCAGCAGGGTTTGGCTGTGTCCTTTTCCCCGAAGGAACCAGCCATAATGAATCCTCAATGCTACGTTTCCGTACTGGGCCGTTCCGCACTGTATTTGCAGCCGCAGCCATTGCTAAAGCAAACAATAAACCGATTCCAGCACTTGTTCCAATAGGTCTTCATTTCCGTCGTCGTGATCATTTTAGGACGGACGTCTGGATTGAGTATGGCGCACCACTGCACATACAACAAGAAGATATCTCTCAAGAACTCGTCCAAGCAGTATCGCAAGGCAATTGGGTTGAGCCAGAAGCTGAACACGTTTTCGCTCTTAGGGATGCCTTGCGCCTTCAGTTGGTCCCGATGACGCCGAATACGCGAGATTGGGATGAATACAATGCCCTTCTCCTTATGGGGCATGTCGAGGCGCGGAGGAGAAAGCAACCATCGCTTTCTTGGAGAGAGGAAGTCGAATCTGCACGTGCTTTTAGAAACCACTTACAACCCCCAATGACCGATGAACAGGTTGTTAATAATGCAGAATTGCCGCCAATCACACATCCTGTGATGACTCCAGCCAAAGCAGCATCAGGATTACTGCAGGAGCAAAGACTTGATGGACGAGATTTGAATTCTTCGGGTACCGATTTACGTCGAATCAACCCGATTCGTGCAGCATCAAAGGTAGTTCGGCTTCCATTTCTACTTGCACTCCTGCCGCTGTTTTTCTATTGTTTCACGCCACAAATCGCTGTAGGCAGGCTATTTGGCGACTCTACTGATGAGGGTGTTGATGCTCGGACATCGTATCACTTCCTTGCAGCAATGTTTGGTTCTCTTATGTTTTGGCCTTTCATGGCATTTGGGTTATTAGGGATTGAGAACATGTATCATTCCTCTGTTGAATCATTGATTGGATTTGATTGGTATTCAATGTATGGGGCATCTTCATTGCATCATAATTTAGCCAAGGCAACGTTTGTCTTCGCAATGTTGCCATGCTTCTGGTTAAGTGGCAGAACCTCGGCTCTTTTCTGGGATGACTGGTGTGATTTCACTCGAACTTTACGACGATTCCGTTTCAAAAAGACCAATCGTCAGAATTTACGTGGAGCCCTCAAAATTTTGCATGACGAGATGGATAAGCTTTGATTTGGCAAATTGAGATTTCACCCCCCATTCGTCACTGAAAAACGCTCAACTGATGGCCATACGCGTCAATTTCGCGGTTCTTGACTGAAAAACACAGCGTTATATGACCCCTGTTCAACTATTGCTCTCATGAACCGATTTATGTCGTTAACCAAAAAAGTGTTTTCAACCACTAATGTTGTCAGGTATATCCTTGGCTTAATGGGACTTTCACTTTTAGCGTTTGAACAATTTATAGCCGAAATAATGCCCCTCCTTTTCGCACCTGTGGTTTGCGGGATTTTGGGCTTTCTAGTATACGTGTCACAGCCGAACAATCCGCGATTAACAACGATTGCGCAGCCCACACCAATAACGACTCAAAACGAGTGATGTCGGCAATTAAACCCTCAGAACGAGAGTTTGCCTCAACAGTACGCTTGAAACGGGAGGAGGTTTTGCCATATGCATGGCAGAGAGGGATGCGATGCACAGAATCCGACAATGGGTTCAACAGGAAAGACTCGTGGTTAAAGAACAAAAAGACCCTCGCGCAGAGATGCATCTCTTGATACGATATCCCCAAGGACCTCAAGGGCACATGTTTGCTGTTGTCATTCCAAAGGGTCGCGACCTTGTCGCCGTTTCGAGCATGACTCGAGTGGATGAGGGTCAACAGAAAGAAATGGCTACTCACATGAAAGAGGACAAAGAAGCATGGCTGGAATGGATTCATGATGTTCGTCTTCAACTCATTCGAACAAGCGTTGATTGGGGCATTCACATGGGGCACGAGGGTGAACAAAAAGTTGGACCCCTTCAAGCATTCAACGTCAGCCTTCCTGTTTGGTTTGATGGATTAACGAAAAATGAATTTATGCACACCCTACGAAAACTGTGGTTAGCAAAACTCGGCATCATTCATGAAATTAAATTCACACACGGGCCAGGCATCGGAAAGCCAGGACCCGTCGATGATTGGGTGAAAGCGAAACAAGAGGGCAAGAGCACTCCTTCTTCCACGAACAGCGAACCGGATCAGTCCACACATCACGAGATTGAATTCGATGAAAAGATGTCTTTTGGATCAGGATTTGACCCTTCTGAATGGGCCTAACAGATTCATTTTCGACCTTTCAAAAATCCTCTTTCAAAAATGACATGTAAGAGGCGCGGTTAAGTAGCATGAGATTGTGCTTTTCTTTACGCTCGCCTTGGATGTGTATTTATGGGTCAAAAAATTAAGTCAGTCAGCCTTGTATCGATTATGTTGCTTTCCGTCCTCTCGACGTTGTTTTTAGCAACTCTAACTGCCACAGCAAACACCGTTGTTATCACTGAAGCGATTCAGATTGTTGACGGTGGAACCGCTGCCGACACGCAGACCGCAGTTGGCTCTGATAGTGAAGGAAATGTTCACGTGGTTTGGGCTCGAAATAACCTCCACCTCTACTACTCCATGCTTTCACCTCGTGGAGAGACATTGATTGATACTACACAAATCACGAATCCAGGACTTCACAAGATTTGGCATCCCGACATGGTTGTCGATGAAAACGACAAAATCCACATCGTTTGGGCAGATAAGTCTGCTCAACACAAAATTGTCTACACTGTACTTAATCCGTGGGCAGCGGCAATGGATGGTTCGGCGTCCGATGACGGAACACTTTCTGCAATTGACGATTATGTCGTTTCAAGTCGCGCTCAAAACCGTGATTGGCCTGCGATCGATATCGACAGCCAGGGTGGAGTTCACATTGTGTGGGAAGATTCCTATGACGAACTCGGTCGTTTCTTTAATCAGCCTCAAATCTATTACACCATGCTTGTCCCAGACATCGCCACAGGTTCCGTCATTACGAACTTCGACGATACCCTCCTCACACCAATCATTGGTCACAAGGGTCATCCCGATGTCGTCGTAGATGCGAACGATTACGTTCAAATCGCTTGGGATGATACTCGTGGCGGAAAGGTCGAATTGAATTTCGTCGTCGATACCTCTGGTTCGATGTATTCTGAATGGGCGGACATATGCACTGTCGTTTATGGTGGAAACTTTGCATCAGGTGGATACTTCCAAGGAATTAAGCCAATGCTTGAAACAGCAAACATGACTGTTTACGAAACCATCTACGGTTTGGGTAACACACTCCCAAGTGCTGCAAGTTCTGGTAACTGTGCTGGTAAGAACCAAAACACCGGCCCACGAACAACACCCCTTGGGCAATTCCCAGGTGACGATTCTGGTGGTATCCGCAAGTTACCAGGTACTGTTTACAACGGTAATACCTATTCTGGATACTCCGGCGAAGACTGGGGTCCTGGAAGTAACTGGGCTTGTCTCTCATGGAAAGATTCCAATGGTAACGTTCCAGGAAACCCTCCAACCCAAGACGACCACCGCTGGAACCCGAACGCAACGAAGATTGTTATTCCAGTTTCAGATGAAGGTCCGAAAGATGGCGACCCGTCTCAGCAAGCAGATGATCTCACTTCGATAGAAGAGGCTCACGACAACTGTATTACCGCTGGTGTCATTCCAGTCGGCCTCTATGGACAGGGTTACGGTGGAGCAGGAAACATTCAGTCTCACTTCATGGACTTGGTTCAATGTCCAAACAGCGTTGTATCCACCTCAACTCGAAACTGTCCGGGTAATACTCTACGCAGCTCCGACGCTGGTGGCCAAGCATACGAATTCCCATCCGGAAGCGGCGGTGCAAACGCAATGGCTCTTCTTGTCGAAGCAATGGTCTACATCTCGACCAACAATTCCCGTGAAATTTACATGTCAATTCTTGACCCCTACGGAAAGATGAACAACGATCAATCATGGGTTCCTGGTGCAACTGGTCACTCCATTGTCGGCGGCTCTTACGCTGAAGATACTGGCGCAGGAGCAGACGGCCATCTTGTTGTCGTTAACGACACTCGAGTAACCATCGATGACGCTTATTCATTCCACCCATCAATTGGTGTCGATATGCAAGGCAACACCCACATTGCTTGGATGGATGGTCGAAACTATGGATTCGAAAAGGGCGTGAATTACGAAGTCTTCTACACCAAGCTACGATTGCAAGGAGCAGGTGCATGGGATGGAGCAGACCAAGGCCTCTCTACCTATGCAATTAAGAAAATTCAAGACACTCCAATCTCGAATGTAGAAGGTAATTCCGGACTTCCAGGCAACCGCCCATACGGTGGCAACTCTGTATTCCCAGCTCTCCTCACCGATGATCAAAACAATGTCCACATCGCTTGGGTCGATTCAGGAAACGCTACTGCAGATGAAGAGATTCTCTACACCCGTTTGAACTCGACTGACCTCACCGGACCTGGACTTACTGCATTAGACCCTTGGGAAACTGTAGCAGTTACTTCTTGGGCGAGCAATAAACTCGGTCCGAATTCTGGAAGTCAGCCGAGTATTGGGATGCCTCCAGCATTCTCAAATGATTTGGGAAGTGGTGCCCACATAGCTTGGTCTGACACCAACAAGTGCAGTGAAGAAGCCAATAACAATCGCTTCACAATTTGTTATTCGCACGTTCTAACAGGCCAAGTCGATGTCGATTTCCAAGATGGTGAAACATTCTATCACGTCATTGAACCAGGACAGCAAACCATCTACAACATGTCGATGAACAACTCGACACCGGGTCCTAAAGACCTCGTTGCAGATACGTTTGGCCTCAACATTTCAGGCGTACCACAAAACTGGACGGCAACCTTGTTCTTCGCAGATAACCATACGACAATCATGCCAGACACCGCTATTTTCCTTGAAGGAGGAGAGGATATTCGCTTCTACATGCGAGTGCGTGCTCCGTCTGTCTATCAAGCAGATGCAGACCAAATTGCAGATATTTCAGTGACGGCGAAATCCTACAAAGACCCCGCTATTCAATCAGACTTGGTGACCCGTACTTTGATGGATGTCGTACACGGAATTAACCTCGATACATCGCACAGTATGGCCGATGTCGAGCAAGGTCAAACTGCGATATTCTCCATTACAATTACCAATACTGGTAACGTTAATGATCGCTTCATTTTCTGGGATCCATACACCTTGGAAGGACAGCAAGAATGGTTGTTGCCGTTCAATTGGGCTGTTAATTTCCCAACGAGTGTTGAACTGGACCCTGGACAGTCGGTTACGAAGAATTTGGAAGTGCTGGTTCCTACATCTGAGGATCCCGGTGCATTCGTGATTTATCTCAAAGGTTGGTCTGAAGGTGAGCCGATTAAGTCAATTGAAAAGGGCACATACGATGTTCTTGAACTCGGCGTATTCGTATCAATTCGTTCGACAGGTAACATCGTTATGGAAATCTTCGATACCAGCGAGTATGTTGACCCAGGAGAATGTGTCACTTATCCGATTGATGTAACCAAGAACTTTGATTCTGGAAGTTTAGTCTTCGTCACCCCCGGTGCGCCGGAAGCGAAGCCAGACACCATTTCCATGGATGCGTGGCGTGTTGACAATTGGGTCGTGAATCTTGACTTCTCGAATGCTCCCGGAGGCAACTCTGTGGATGTCAGCGAACCTCGAGCGTGGACAATCCCGCCAGGTGCTGAATACATCACTTACGAAGTAGGCGTCGAAGTATGTGCGCCAACCGGTGCATCGGCAGGCCTTGGCCCAGCAGTTATCTTGAAGGCATATCTTGATGGATACCCGCGAATTTCAGCATCTAAGATTTTGTCGACGAATGTTAACCATGTTTACTCATTGGTTGCAGACGCAGATATCGACGATGTCGATATGATGACACTCGATGGGCAAGAAGTACTCCCGGTAAATCCAGGTCAGCAGATCATTGTGTCGACCACAGTAACCAACCTTGGTAACGGACCTGATCGTTTCGATTATCGTTTGGCTCGAGTTACGGACCCTGCTGGTGTTGACGTTCTTTGGGATATCGACATTCCACGTGAAACACTCAAGGAATTATCTCGTGATACGGACCAAATCTTCGATATCACCATGAATATCCCGGACCAAGTCGAAGCTGGCGTCTATATGGTTGTCTTCCAGACCTTCTCAGAAGAATCCTACCCAGATGCAAGTGGACGGCTCACACGCTTGCGCTTTACGCAAAGCATGCCCGTCTATGTTCAGGAATTCTACGATATGCAAATCAGCATGGATTCAACTGTTGATAATGCAATCAAGACTTCAGCGCCAGGGCGTATTGTGCGTTTCGAGTTGAACATTACGAACAACGGTAACGTCCCGGACTGGCCAACTCTCAACAACCACACCGCTAACCGTGATGGTGAAGCGTTGATTTGGAACGAGTTACCTGGAATGGGCGCACTTGATGGATGGTCTGTTGAATGGCGCTTAGTCAAACAAATTGGAACAGATTTGACTACGGAAGAACCGTGTGAAATAGTTGCTTCTCTTGATACGGTCAATGGTGATGAAGATGCAGCCATCGACCCCGCAACAGCCTTTGCCGACTTGAGTGATCGCTGTGTCTACCTTGAATCCGATGAACGATATTTCATGCCAATGATGGATCCTTACACGACTTACCCGGTTGTTGCAATCGTTAAGATTGCGCCGTCTGCAGTACTTGATACACGCAGTATTGGATTGAAGGTGGTTTCCAAGATGGGTAATATGGCCGAAGGCGGAGACCATGATGATTCACCATCGTGGGCTGCTGAAAGCCTTGATACGAATGAATTCATCGTTACACTTCGATTGCGTGCTCCGAACTTGGTTCTCGCTGAAGTGAGCGTTTCTGATGATACGGGAGACGTTGATACAACGATTCCAGTTCGTGTTGTTCTGCGGAATGATGGAAATACCCATGCGACCGACATTGAAATTGTGTTGTGTGAATACTCGGATGCTTCCGATACTGATACGATTAACGAAATCAAGAAGAACGGTTGCGATGATGAAAGCATTGTCATGCGTCAAGTCATTGGTGCACTCCTTGCTCCAGATGATTCTGAAGATTACAAAGAAATCGAATTGGTTCTTCTCTATCCAGTATCTGCGGGAAGTCACGGCGTTTATGTGGTCGTCGACCCATCCAATGAAATCGTGGAGACTCAAGAAAGTGATAACGTCAAACCTGTTGAGAATGAACTGAAATCAACTGGTGGCATAATAGATGTCGCTGGCGAGGTTGTTGGTAAGACAGCTCTGCCATTTGCAGTAATTCTGTTGACATTCGCTCTGTTCGGTGTTGTGTACCTCGTTGGTCGTGGACGCCGCCAGGATGTCTTGGATCGAAAGGCTGAGCAATCATCCCTCGTGTCGGTCTTGGCCGGCGCTGAAGACTGATGAGGGTGAGACTCTCGTTGAGATGAATCACTTCTTCTTTTGAGGGAGTGAGCCGAGCCAGAATCGCAGATTTGAGTTGTTTGGAGCAGCGATGATTTGACCTGCACGATCAGAGAGTTGCCGCTCAAGACGGTTTCGAACTTCATCGAGTAGGTTTGCCATTTCGGATTGACCGATTTGCAATTCGCGTCTTAAATTTGTGAGGTCTAATTTCCGTTCAGGAGCTTCAATGAGGCTGTGAACCATAGTTCGCTGCTCATAATGTTCGAAGTCAGAATCTACTCCAGCAGAAATTCGATTGCGGATGTGTTGATGTAAAGCGATTACAGCATCGCGCTGTGAATCAATATCTTCAAGAATGCTGTTCAAGTGTTGAATATGAGCCATGCCTTCACCTACTGAGATTTTCTTCCTTCCACTGACGGATTGAACGACATTTTCAGTTGCATTCGGTAATCGATTTGAGAGCCGCATTGGGCCTCCGGCAGGCAATTGTCTTTGTTCACAAAGAAAGAGGTCCGGTCCCAGGTCAATTCGCAGTGAAAGCGATTGTTGAACGCTGTAGATTGTTCTCGGTGGGCCTCCTTTCTCACTTGCCACTTTCATCTTCGTAACGAAATTACCGCGTTCTAATTCCTTCAAGTGTTTGACGATTGCTTGCTGACTTACATCGAGTAATTCCGCAAGTTGCATTGGGTAATGCGGCTCTCGAACTAACCGTTCGAGAATTCGGCGACGTAACTTGTTTTGAAGCAAGGTTAGGGCGGTATCAATATCTTCCACACTGCTCAACTCAAAGTTACCTAGAGGCTGGGACTCTTTGAAGGCGTCGCTTCAATCAAAACCTATGAAAAGGATTTTTTCATTCGTTTTTTGATTTTTCAGTGGGGACTATTTTTGAGATAAGGTGCATGATACCAGCGATTCCAAGGCTGGCATATATTCCAAGCAATACGGCGAAGGCATAGTAAAGACCCGGAGAGATTTCAAATGAGGCTTCATATTCCCATTCAACTTCAAACTCTTGCAATGTTTGGGTATCGTCGCCACCTGCAACGAATCGGTAATCACCGCTTGAAGCGTCCCAGGTGAAACTGTTACCTGAATTTGGCCCTCCATCCACGAGTTCTACTGCGTATTTCTCACATTCATAATATCCATCCTGGAGCGTACATTTATTCGCTTCGCTTGCTTCTGCAATACCTATCCATACGCCACTTTTTTCCCAGGAAATTGTAACTTTCACATCGACAGCATCGACAATTTCGGGCAGGGGTAGAATTTCTTGTGACATCCCCCAATAGCAGGTCACCTCGTCGTTTTCAATGAAAGGCAGTCCCTCATCAACATCACATGGTGGGAGCATTGCACTTTCTGTAGCACCGTCTTCGATCACTGGTGGTGGCAGAACAGATGGTAGAATTAACAGCAGTAAGCAGAGAATTCCAGCGCCCCAACGAAAGTAACTTTCCCGCATTTCTCAACCTCACATATCATCCCAAAGCGACCAATCATCTGTTCCAGATTTTTCCTTTTTCGCTTCCTTGAGTTTCGATTTTTTAGGTCGAGTTTGCTCGTTCTGTTCATCGCTTCCACCACCTGAGTCCCAGTCAGATATAGCTGATGTGTTGGCGACCTTTTTCTTGACAGGTTGCCGAACAGGAGAGGGTGAATCGGCAAAGGGGTCCTCGACCCTTTGTGTTGTTTCGGGAATTTCCCCTCGCATGAAACCGTAGACCTGTTCTGTGGTCATCATGGTTCCTTGCATAACATCTCTTGAACCGTCGACAAAGCCGTCCTGCTCTTCAGTGCCGCCTTGGGGTTCATTCGTAGCCGCACCCTGATACAGCGGGCTGTTCGAATCGTTCAATGCAGCCATCAAATCTTCTTGGCTATCGTAGGATTGTAGCAACACCCCGTCATTATCTACAACTTTGATTGTACCATGAAGTGCGTTACTTCGCGCAGAATAAGCAAGCAGTCCAGCTAAGGGCAACAAAACAAGGCCAAGGCAGCAGATTCCTACGCCAAAAACGAGATTCTGGAATTCAAAAAAACCGAACATCCACGTGTCTTCTATTTGAGTAATCCAAACTGTGTATTCTTCACAGGAATCTTCGGAACACGAACTGCTGGCGGTCATTTCGCTCTTTTCTTCAGTCACCCACTGTTCCAATATTACGAAACGTGTCCCATCACTGGACATCGGAGTCCAATCTGAGAAGCATGATTTTGGTTCAAGAGGTTCACTTGCAGCATCTGAACCACCGACGATGGGTGTTATACTGACGGTGACATCTGGACTTGATTGTTTTACGATTGCCATATAGCATTGCCCTTTTTCAACCTCAAAGTTTTGATCATTTCCCTCCCCGAGTTCTGCCAGGGACATCTCTCTTGGGTCATACATGGAATCGATTGCTTCGTTTTGCGAATTGATTAAAATCGCTCCGAAGACGAGGAAAAGTGCGCCTGCAATTGCTAAACGTTTGGCCCAAGGAGACCGTGGTGCAACCTCTCCTGCCATAGTAAGCCCTCAGCCCTCATCCTCAATGAATCCTTGCGCGAGTCAAGCCAATCCGAGTTCAGCTAATTTTTCAGGTAGATATGTTTCAGTTACGAAATCCAATCCGTATTTTGCCAGGGATTGCTGTTCAGCTTTTTTGTTGAGTTCAAGCATCATGTTAATCTGCTCTTGCCACCAACTGTCAGCAAATCTTGGGTCAGATAACTCGGCGTTCAGTGCTTCAATATCCTTTTTCGATAAGTCATCACTTGGTAAATCATATGCGACAATATCGTCTGCGGTAATACCGAGATACGTTGCAGATGGTGTCGCTAAATATTCTGAAATGTGAGCCGTTTTTATGGCTCCATAAGCTATTGAGGCGAAAATTCTGAACGACCAGGGGTCGCCGTCAAGGAAAACGACAACAGGCAAATCCCATTCCTCACTCATTCTTTTCATTATTCTGCGGGTTGAACGTGCCGGTTGGCCCTTGAGGTGGAGGAGGCCGCATCGATACGCCTCATCAAATCCGTTTTCTATCAAGCGGTCAAACATACCACCGGTCTCGATGGCCATGATGAAATCAATGTCGTGCTCAAGCAATTCAATTTTCTCTAACTCCACATTGTATGGCACACCATATCCAGAATCTCCAACATCGTCTCGTGCATTGATTCGCATCCACTCTCCACGACGGTTTCTCTCTCGTAAGGTGAGGTTTCCTATCATACGAGCTCCGTCTTCTTCTGGACGTAACTTGAAATCTTCACGCAGACATTTCGTTACAATTTCTAAATCTTCGGCAAGGTTATTTGATTCATTTTGGCTACCAAATTTACCCATTCCCCAAGCTTCTGAAATATAGTACATTTCTCTTAACGTCGAGGATTTTCCTGCATCGAGCATCTCTTCAATAAACTCTACAACATGCAAGGCACGAAGCAATTGTTTCGCAGAACCAAGACTCGTCGCATCTCGAACTGATTTCTTTTTACCGTATTTGTAAACGCCCAGTTTCTTGTCAAAACCGATGTTGTTCTTTGTTCGAACAGGTAGAGTCATCGTTGGAGGTTCCCCCTTTACAATACGGTCATACATTTCTTCTACAACTTCATGCATTGCTGTTTTCGTTTCTTCTGGGGTTCGCATTCTCGACATCAGACATCACCTCCGAATAATGTTCGTTGGCCTTCTGGAGGTGCTACTGTAGGTTCAATTTTCTCTTCAACAGACTCAGCTTTCTTTTCCGGGGGTTCCGCAGCTTCCTCGTTCTTTGTCTCTTGCGGGGTTGTAGCACCGTTTTCATCCATGATTTGCTCTTGACGACGTATTTCTTGGAGGAATTTCTCATCCATTTTAGTTGCACCGATGACGTCTTGAGAACCTCGAAACAGGATTTCAGTATCCGTCCAGTCACCGCGTTCTAACCCTCCTAAACTGTAGGAAATTGTGGTCTTCTCTCCTGGCTGTAAAGAGTCGAGTTTCCACGCCCAAACTCCGAGTGCTTCCTTCCGCCCTCCAGTTTCATTATTCTCCATGGTGGCTCCAGATTTTTCAGGCCATGTTGCAAGAATTGTATAGGCCCGGACACGACTCGTGTAATTGAACAAGACAATTTCCACATCGGTTTGTTTGGTTTCTTTGTTCCATTCAGTTGTTGATTCTGAAATAACGGCGGACATAATTTTGGTAATAGAACCAGAAAGTTCGGGGATTGGACGTTCAAGAATTTGAGCGGATTTTTCAGCAATTGCTGGAAGAATATCATTGATGAGCTCAAACTTTTCTTTGGTTTTTGCCATTTTCTTCTTCTTCTCTAAGTGTTTCCTTAAACCGCGCCCCATCTCAAGCATTGCCTTTCTTGCTTCTTCCATCACCTCGGCATTGTCTGCCAACGCTTCTTTTGCTTCAGAAGTAAACTGAACGTTGGTGCTTGCTAAGTGTACAAGAATTGCTGCTGGACCTTTCGGTACGCCCTTTCCACCTGCTTGTTCCAATCCATATTGTCGCCAATCAACACTCTCAATCGCTTTCGTGAGTAAACAACCTCCCTGCTGATACATCAACGGTACTCGATTTGCAAAACGAAGAATTTCGACTGGTTTGTCGCTCGCCATAGTCCCTCCAAAGATTAATCCGACTTCGACTTGAAACGGGTTTCCTTGTGTTACACTAGGGACGCGGGTAAGAGTGGTAGCGAATCGCGAGTCGATAGTTTTCGATAGTCCTTTTTTGATCAACATTTCTTCAATCGGTGAGAGACAGTTTGTTGGTGGTTTCAGTAATTTAACTGGTAATGCATTGAAGTGCCGTTCTCCCTGAAAAGCCTCCAACAGGGCGCGTACATCATCGCCTTTAATCGTCTTCATTTTTCGCGTTCCTTCAAGCTCTGCCGCTTGACACAATTCTTTTCGAGCACGGTTGGTGACGCCTGAGAAATTATTGAGTAAGAAATGGTTGAGATTCAGGTCTTTCGATTCTGCAACCATTCTCTGAAGTTGACCCAGTTCAATACCATGTGGATGGGGTTTGATGCTTTCGACCTTTGTCGGTAGTCGTTCAGTGACCCGAGTCCAATGATGTGTTTCACCCTCCGGGTCGACAAAAGTAATCTCAGCATGTGGATTAACGATGCTTGTCATTCGCAGATATTGCCAAACACTTTGCCGACCTTTCTGATATTTCGCCTTCATTTCAGCGGTAATCTCTGTACCGTGCTCCTTTCCAGTTCCGTCTTCGTGGTACCAAATTTCTCGTCCTGCATTGGCTTTTGTAGCTTTATTTTTGCGGGTGTCAAGGCCGATGTCGACATAGGCAGCCGTTGGTTCTGTTGCAATCTTTGAACGGACATGCGTTGTACGCCCTGTTGTCAATTGACAATACATCACCACACCGGTGATACCGATTCCCTGCTGTCCACGTGATTGTCGTATAGCGTGGAATCGAGAACCGAACAAAAGTTGACCGAATACTTTCTCAATACTTTTTTGAGGAATTCCTGGACCATTATCTTCAACAACGAGGCGAATGATATCTTTTTTCGTGTCAAGTTTCGTAATTTGAATCTTGATTGTAGGTAAAATGCGTGCTTCCTCGCATGCATCTAAAGCATTGTCGACAGCTTCCTTTACTGCTGTAATAAGCGAACGCGCAAGAGAATCAAATCCGAGAAAATGCTTATTCTTTTCAAAAAACTCTGAGATAGCAACTTGTTTTTGATTTGAGGCGAGTTTTTGAGCGATGCCAGACATGGGTATTCCTCCAGCAAAGGTCCTCCTCTGTCCGAATGACATCGGGCCTATGTGGTATGCAACCACCAAAACCGACGGTTCTTAAATGTCTAAGACAAATGTCATCGTTCGTTCGCTTTTTGAACGGTGGTCAAACTTTTCGTTTTAATTAAACAAATCAGCGTGCCACGATGAAATTGTTCCGGTGAATGCAGAAGCTGCCACGGTTAACGGACTTGCCAGGTAAAGTTTACCTGGGCCGGACCTACCTTGGAAATTACGATTGATAGCAGAAACAGTGACTTGGTCAGGAGTAATCGATACGCCGGGACCTGCCCCAATACAAGCACCACACCCTGGATCGATGAGTTTGACACCAACGCGCTTAAACAAGTCGTGCCAACCTTTTCGGACAGCCAAATCCTTCACAATACCAGATCCGTATTGGATGAAAAATTCCACGCCGTCTTTAACGACTAAACCAGCATCTTCTGCTGCTTGGCAAACCACTGCATAATAGGAAACGTCGTCTTCCTTTCCAGCAGTGCATGAGCCACCATATGCGATGTCAATAGCGACACTTCCAATATCTGAGATGTTCGCACCGTTGGTAGGGTCACTTGGAATTCCTTTGTTCGGGTTGCCTGGATGTGCGACCATTGGCTGAATAAGTGACATGTCAATGATGTGCACGCCGCCGTGGTATTGAGCACCTTCATCGGGATGAACCGAGAGTGACTTTTGGGTTTCAAGATCTAAATGTGGCTGAGCTTTCATAATCCATTCAAACAACAAATCATCCGCTTCGCAAATTCCAGTACGACCGGAACACTCAGTTGCCATATTACACAGAGTTGCTCGTTCGTCCACTGATAGACTTGCCATCCCCACGCCACCAAATTCCATGCTACGATTGAGTGTCAATTCCTTCCTTGCGTGGTCTGCGAGAATAAACAAAATGACGTCTTTTGCTGTACATCCATGCGCGAGTTCGCCTATGAGTTCAAACCGAATAGATTCCGGGACTTTGACAAAAGTAAATCCAGCGCTGATGAGGTTCGCATATTCAGTCGCACCAACTCCCCATGTGAGCGCATTTGTTGCTCCACCCATGCATGTGTGAGAATCTGTCGCTTGAATAAAATCTCCAACTTCAATAAATTCTTCTCGTGCAACTTGATGGCAAATACCTGGTGAAACACCATTTTTCGCCGAATAATCTCGAACAGAAGTGTGCTTTTGAAAGGCGACTTGTAGATCACGGAGCGTCTGAACTTTATCCATGTGCTTGACAAATTTTGGGTTGTGGTGTGCATAGAGTAAATGATCTTCAAAAACAGCGAATTTGCTCGGGTTTGGTAAAGTATAATCTTCACCATATTCCTCTTTGAGGAATGTGTGAACTTGAGCAGTCGTAAACTCGTGAGAATACCCGCCTTGCACTTGAGCGATAACGGGATCGTGAGGTTTGACGCACTGTCCTTGTTTCTGCCCGACAAGATTGCGAGCGATAATTTTCTCAGCCATTGTCATTGGACGTGAGGGAGTTTTGATCGCAGGCAATTCAACATTCCCTTTTTTGAGTGCTTTAGCAAAAGGAAACAACCCCCCCTTTTGCAAAATGATTTGAGTCACTTCATCGTATCGTGAGGTAAATTCTTCTAAATCAATACTCTCGCCATTTTGTAATCGTTCGAGCATAGCGTGGTCACCCATTAACTGGCCGAGGTTAATGTTGTTCTGCCCATGAATTGGAGCAAATGACGCAGCGATAACAATGTTAATTCCAGCCCATCTCTCACACTGTGGTGCAGTTTCTCTCGAAGAACCCGTCCCTTTTCGTTGCCCCGATACGATGACTTCGAAGTTTCCGTTTTTGAGCGCATTTTCATTGAACACACGGATGCCGTTATGCATTAAGCCAGCATAAGCGTTTTTTGCGATTTCCGAGGGGTCGTGGTCGAAACAAACCCATGCTGGAGTCATGACGTCGGTATTGATATCATCCAATAAGTCGTCAACAGTCAAATCTTCCATCCTTAGATTTAATCCATGATACAATTGTTGTTTGATTAAGTTGAGATCTTTTGTGAGGAATAATACTCTTTTCTCAGGGTTGAGAGAGATTTTTGCCGGCGGCCAGTTTTCCCTCATGCCTCCCCCTCAATTCCTTTCAAGCGCTCAGTGTTCATAACGGGTTCGGGAACAACGCATTGGTGTAAAAGAGTAATTTCGGGTAAAAAAGCACCGTTTCTGTGTCCACAACTTTAAGCATATTCTCCATTGAGTTTAAATAGTGTCCCTTATCGGACTATAATAAGGTTCCCTATAAAATAGAGCAATAGCGCTCGGCATGGGATAAAATGAGGAATATATATGGATGAACAACAAGTAGAAGATATCGTAAAATGCAGTGACTGCGGCAGTCGAAATTTAACCCGTGACGAAACTCGCGGTGAAGTCATTTGTGATGACTGTGGATTGGTCTTAGAAGACAATGTTATCGATCAAGGCGCAGAATGGCGTGTTTTCTCTCCTGAGCAAGGCGACCAACGTGCACGAACAGGAGCGCCAATGACCGTTATGCTTCACGACAAAGGTCTCTCAACAGATATTGACTGGCAAAACAAAGATTACTCTGGAAAAACCATCAACTCACGCTACCGATCTCAATTTTATCGAATGCGTAAGTGGCAGAAGCGAAGTCGAGTCTCGAATGCTACAGAGCGAAACCTGGCAATGGCTTTAGCAGAACTTGACCGTATGGCGAGTCGCTTGGAGTTGCCAAAGTCCGTTCGTGAAGCAGCTGCTGTCAATTACAAGAAAGCGGTTGACAAGCGTCTCATTCGTGGACGCTCTATCGAAGGTGTTGCGGCAGCATCGCTTTATGCAGCCTGCCGTCAATGTGGTGTTCCTCGAACACTCGATGAAATTGGACAGGCTTCTCGAACTGGTCGTAAGGAAATCGGACGAACATACCGATTTATGGTCAGAGAATTGAAGATGAAAATTATGCCGACTGGACCTGAAGATTATATTTCCAGATTCTGTTCCGGTCTCGGACTTGACGCTGAAGTTGAAGCAAAGGCTTACGAATTAATTAAGGCGGCGCAGGAGAAAGAATTGACGAGTGGTCGAGGCCCAACCGGTATCGCAGCCTCGATTATTTACATCGCATCGGTTTTGTGTGGTAAGCGCCGAACACAACGCGAGGTTGCTGAAGTCGCAGGAGTGACTGAAGTCACCATTCGAAACCGATACAAGGAACTCATTCAAAACCTCAATATTGAATTGGATATTTGATGAACTCGCCAGTTGAAACCTCGAGGTCTCACCATGGGTAGAGAACGAACGAAACTGTCAGATAGAGTGTTTGAGGCTGTTGCCACTGGCATGGTTGAAGCATTGGAACGCGGCACGCTTTCATGGCCACTCCCCCAGCCTCCAATGACGGATCCCGACTTTCCCCCGATACAGCCTCTCTCTCCTCAATCTCTTATTGAGCAAGGTCATGGTATCTTACAAGTTGACAGGGCAATGTTTGAATCGAATCTTAACACGGTTGTCGACTTAATCGTACCTCACCGAATGAATTTGAGTGATGATCCATTTGAGGTACATCAAAAATGGCTCCATCGGCGCGTCGGCAAAGTAGCAGAACGCCTTCTTTTCAATGTTGCAACTGATTGGTTGGCACAGGCATTTGACAAATCCGCACCAAATACGGATCGGTGGTGGCTCGCTGTTGCACTCATCAACGGCTTGTCAACCGTACCTCAAGGTCAACCTGTTCATCAAGGATACCACTTGGTAGAATCGATTGCACTGGCTGAACGGCCCGGAACTTGGCATACCCAACCTGAAGTGGGGCCACATCAGTTGGAGTGGAATCCTCAAGCAGTCATCCCACGCCATACAGGTGTAGTTGTTCATGATGCTGGGGTGAAGGCTGCTTGTTGGATGATAGAGCAACTCGAAAACAGTGGTTCGCAACGCAGGCTTCTGTTGATGGAATGGATACGCCTCCTTTTGCATCGCCCAAATCTGGTTGGACCTCTCGGTCTTGAAGCCGTTCTTCTTCGCCGTGCATCAGACCCAGACGAGGAAGTTGCACTACGAGTTACGCTTTGTCTTGCTAAAGCAATAGAGTTTAATCGAGATACGGGACTCAGACTTGCGAAAAGACTCCACGCACGTGAAGAAATTCTCATTAAACGCGGAATGGCTGATATTCTCACACGAATGTTTCGGCGTCTTGAATGGGATGCAGTTCCATTCCTCAATGATATGTTAGATGACGACGATGAAGGGGTTTTGGCAGCAGCGAGTTCGACTGTTGGCGATTTACGGTTCCTTGATGTAGATCTCTGGGTCAATACAATGATGACATTGTCCAAGCATCCTCTTCCTGTTGTTCGTCGAAACATGGTGCCGTTTCTGCGATTTTATCTCGAACAATTTCCAGGCGATAATCACGGCTTACTTACGACATTGTGGCAGGATGGAGATGAAGTTGTCCGGACACGCATGCGCGAATTATTGATGCGATTAGAAGAGGTATCCCCCGAACACTTTGCTTCAAGGCTTCAAAATTTCAAAGAGGAACATTGCTCACTCGAGCCCTTTTGGGAAGCATTTGCTCACCGTAAGCCCGAGCGCTGTGTTCTGTGGCGAGCATGGTTTAACGGCGAAGGTGAGCAACCGACTTTGCCACAGCAATCTCCTGTTCTTAAGAGTGACATGGATGATTCCGGCCCCATGCCATCAGTTGAAGATGCACGTGCTCTTCTTGACAATGATTCTGGACAATCCAATGATTGAATCATTCTTCTTCAGATGAAGACGCAAGTGGTCCTACTGTAATAAGGCCAACATACAGGGCATTGAGCACCACTAAACTTCCAATCAATGTGACAATCATACCGGCTGGTTCAGGAAAGAATCTTGAATAATCCAACCAAACGATTATTTTGACGAAGAGTAAGCAACTTAGCCCAAACACCAACACTGTACTCCATGTCTCTTCAGGCTCTTTCCACAAATTTGTTGTCGGAGCAACTCCTTTTCTATCGAACGCCCATCGAAACCACGCCATATAGAGGCATAACAATCCAGCTAAGCCGACCATCCCTCTCGAGAACGATCGTGAGTTCCATGGGCCTTCAGGGGTAATATCAACGAAGGATTGAGCCACGAGAAGAACTCCTGCAACAGCGAACCAACGCCATTCGTGAGTTCTGCCCATAGTGCTACGCAGGTGGGCGACGCTTGAAAGCCTACGCCCCTCCAGCAAGTCTCATGGCGGCGGTTGAAGACGCGTTATTAGTGGCGGGTGGGCTTGGAACTCGGATGTTACCAACCAGCGCATCAGTTCCCAAAGAGGCCCTACCGCTTGTCGATATACCTGCTCTCCACCATCTTGCTCGCGAAGCAGTTGCAGCAGGTGTTCGCCGAATTCATATTATTTCTTCTCCACGAAAAGATTTGACAGGTTTACTTGGCGACAATGCTTGGCTACAATCGAAACGTCCCGATATTGATTCACAACTTCTTTCACCTTTTGCTGATATCGAAGTTCATGTTCACATTCAACAAGAACCGCTCGGTCTTGGAAATGCAATTGAGTGTGCTTTATCCGATATCAGCGGGCCTTTTTTAGTTCTCCTTGGAGATAATATTTTACTCGACAAACATACTTCACCTGATTCGTTTTCTCCTTCGACTGCGAGTTTAAAATTGGTTGAAAACTTCAATAAAAATGGTTTGCCATGTGTTGGCTTACTGAAGGTAATGCCTGAAGATGTCTCCGATTATGGAGTGGTGCGCCAAGATGGTGAAAGAATCCTTGAAATTGTAGAGAAACCAACGATCGAAGAAGCGCCCTCCAATCTCGTTCTGTGCGGGCGATATTTGTTCACCTCTGATTGTCGAGCATTACTGCAAAAATACAGTGTTGAGGCATACGGTGAACTTCAGTCAATCGCAGTTCAAAAACACTGGATGGAGAACGACGGTCTACTTGGCGTAGAGCTCGCTCAATTTCAGTGGTATGATTCAGGAAAACCCTTGCCTTGGCTACAGGCCCAAGTTGATCATGCTCTCCGTCGCAGCGACCTTTCGGAGTCATTTTCAGCGTGGTTGAAAGACCGTCTTGCTCAGGATTAACGCTGACCAGGTTTCCAAAAAGTGAGTGGCACTGGAAGTTCTCCTTGGGCTTTACGAAGCGCAAGATGGTCTGCTCGCTCATTCCAACGATGCCCCCTGTGCGCTCGCACATGCTCCCAACTGAGAGGGCGAAGTTTGGATACTGTATCCCATAACGATTGAACATGGGCGACCAGTTCGCGATTTGCTTTTGCTTTCCATGCACCAGATGCTAAATTACCCGCATATTGAGAATCGGCACGTATGACTGCGTGCTCATCACTGCCTTCAACAAGGAGCCAGCGCAAAGCTGCCGCAAACCCCGATAGTTCTGCAGTATTATTTGAGCCAACTTCAGCACCGATGAAATGTTCGTGAGTTTCATCAGTCACGACCATGTCTGAGAACTCTTCATAGAGTTCTCCACTTCCTTTTCCTAAACCGTTGTCTCCGGTGACAACAACAACGGCCCATGCGGCGGGCGTATTTTCATCGACATTTTGATTTCCGAGGCAAGAGCCGTCAACATAGAGGCTCCATCTGCGCTCAGACACGCCATTCACTCGCCAATCTCAGCTTTGTAACCGGCTGCATCCATCAAAGACGAAACGGCACTTGGGTCTTCGAGAACCATCTTTACAATCCATCCTTCTCCATAAGGATCGGAATTCATGAGTTCTGGAGTATCTTCTAATGCTTCGTTAACAGCAGTAATTTCTCCAGCGAATGGTGCAAAAATCGGTGAAGCAGATTTGACGGATTCGACGATAGCAAACTCATCCATATCGCCAAGAATCTCGCCTTCACCAGGGAGTTCGATGTAGACAATATCGGTTAACGCATGTTGAGCGTGGTCCGTGATTCCAATGACGACTACATCACCTTCTACGCGTAGCCATTCGTGTTCTTTGGTGTAATATTGCCCTTCTGGAATGTCGCTCATCTTGCCCGTCTCCGGATTATCGAATCGTCACCATTTGATGAAACCACCGATTGTAAAATTTGCTAAATCTTTAGACAGAGTCATTGTGACATCGCCAAATGATTCTTCAAAACGCCTTTTACGCCATTGTTCGCGTCGCGATTCTTATTAGCGGTTCAAGTTCGCTTCGGTTTGAAGTCGAGCGACTTCAAGGGATGGGACCCTCATGAGCAGAGCATTTAGAGAAGGCGTTGAGAAAAAGAAACGAATACATGCACCAATACGTCGGCGAAACTGGAGTCCAGTTCGAGACCTTCAAGGATTAAAATCCCGTACGCAAGTTATTGGATCTGAAATGGGTCCTTTGGTCGAAATTCCTGCTATGGTTCGAATTGAAAATGAACACTGGGTTTTTGAGAGAATCGAAGAAGGTGTTCTTTACAACCTTACACACAAACTCATTCTTCACGACGCTGAAGGCCAGAAAATAATCGGTGGCACGACGGACATGCGAACTGCGATGAAAGTTGCACAATGCATGGCACAGAAAGAAAACCGAATTATCATGATTCAGCCAATTTGAAGTTTACTTCAAAACAGGCCAAGAATCCATGAAATAACGCCTTGGTTGACAAGATAGAAAAAAGTCCCAACGCCGATACATGCGGCATAAACTTGGAATGGAGTAATTTTCCAGGCGTCTTCAGATTCTTCGTCGAAATATCGAATAAGACCTGCAGCCTGTTGAATACCGCTACCGTCGGATTTCTTCTTCGAAGCCATGTGGAACAAACTGTGCGAGTTGCCACCCCTTTATCAACGCGACGCGGCCAAAATTCTACTCTTCTTCGCTGTTTGAAGTTAAATCTACCAACATAACTTCCCCAGTATCCTCCTTTTGGTCGAGGATTTTTCCCTGTGGCGAGTCATAAAATCCATCTCTCCCGTTTTCATTTTCATTGTCAGGGTCTGCTTCAATGAAATACGCTTCAGCTCGAGCCAAAGCACGTTCGAAACTGGGGGCATTCCCATCAGCGAGGGCACCTTTTGCGATATCGAGGTCAAAGAGTCCATTCTCGAGAGAAATTTGTGCATGTACCTTGTTCCAATTATCGGATTCAGCAGCTTTTTCTATGCGTTTTTGAACCGCCGTTGCTTTTTCTTGAACCATGAACATCTGCTCTCCAAACATTGATCTTGCGGTCTCTAATGCATCTTTCCAAGTTTGTTCATTTGACTGAATAGACACCTTTTCATCATGTTTGGCAAGGTACCTTTCTGCAGAAGAAAGGTGGGTGAATTCCCATGGTTTATGTCCTAAAGATGCGGAAAGATCGAACAACAATCGACTGTACTCTAAAGGAGTGCCTTTGAGTTCGATTCGGTTCAAGTAGCCAGAATTAAACAATCCTAAACCCCAATAGGAATCTGAAGAAATGGATACGTGAAGGCCTCCACTCTGCGTTTGAAACGCCCATTTTTGTTCGTTGAATTGCGGTGGTTTTGAAAAAAAGGGTGTTTCAGGATGTTCAAGGTAGGCCAAAGTATTGGTTGCTACATCCCCGAGATACACGACTTTACTCGGTAAACGAAAGGATTTGGCTCGTAGGAAATGAGTATCGTTTTCAACCCGGTGGTTGGCTTTTGCTTTTCCTACTTGGGCATAAACGACAAGTATGCTTTCACCATACCTTTGGTTGCCCATGTCTTACGGGTTGGTTTAAACTTCATCAAGTCAACCCTTTCTCAAAATGAGTGAAGAGAAGAATTGATGTGTTCCATCCTCATGGAGTGACCGGTGAGCCTATGTCTGCAAAGGGTAATTCAAAAATTGAAAAGTTAACTGCACTCCCAGGAATTGGGGCTGCAACTGCAAAAAAATTGATCAGTGCTAAAATTGATACTGTTTCCAAAGTCGCTTCTGCCGGTTCAAAAAAACTCCAAGATGCAGGTCTTAGTGCAGCGGTTGCTAAGAAAGTTAGCGCTGCAGCGAAGGCCGCGGATAAAGCGTCGGGCGTAGCAAAAAAAGCTGCATCCAAGGCGAAAAGCGCAACCAAATCTACTGCTAAGAAATCTGTAAGTGCGGCTAAGAAAGCGGCCGCAACTTCAAAGACGGCAGCTAAAAAAGCGACTTCCAAGTCGAAATCAGCTGCGAAAGAGGCACCTGCTAAGGCGAAAGCAGCCGCAACCAAAGCCAAGACAACTGCAAAAAAGGTTGCTGAAAAGGCGAAAAATTTAGCAAGTAAATCCAAAGATGCGAAATCTAAGAAGGAAGATTCCAAGGAAACCAGAAAAATTGGTCCGTCAAAGTCTATGCCCATTTCGAAAATGTCTTGGTTCAAGAAAGCGAAGAAGTGATTTCGCGAATTGTTCAAAGACCCTCTTTCGAATCGAAGTATATGCCAAGGCGTAAGTATGGTCGTTTACGAAAAACGGTCGAGATGCCTTCAAAAGAGAAGTGCTCGCGTTGCCGCTCGGGAAAATTTTGTCCAATTGAAGGCCACAACGGTCAAGAAATCGTCCCTCATCGTGAATGGACGGGCCCTGCAACAATAAAAAAGCAGAAAAAAAAGCGAAAGTGACTCACTCGATTCCAATGGAACTGGTTGAAGGTGTCGTATCAATGAGTTCCTGCTCATCTTCTGGACGTGCTGCAGCCGATTCAAGCGTTTCGCGAGTTGCTTGAGCTCGGTGATAGACTTCACGCAATGTTTGGTCTGATATCTCAAGATATACTCGCGTCGTTGCTATGCTCGAATGGCCGAGTAGTCGTTGAATGGTCACTAAGTCCGCTCCTCTTTCCAAGAGTCCCGTAGCAAAATTGTGACGCAAAACGTGAGGTGTCAATTTGCCTTTTGGAAGGCCAGCATCTTGGGCAAGTGAGTCCATCAATCGTTGGACTCCACGAGGTTGGAGGCGTCTTCCAGCGGAATTCAAAAGGAAAGCAAAATCATCATCTCGCACGCGAGCATCGCGAATGGGAATCCATGCATGGATTCGCTCAAGCGTTCGCCGAGTAAAGAGTACCAATCGATCCTTGTCACCCTTGCCGCCGTAGACACGAGCAGAGCCATCCTCGAGGTCGATGTCATTTCGGTTGAGATTACAAACTTCACTCACACGCAAACCCGTGTCGAGCATCATAGTAACCACGATTGATGCAACGGGGTCTTCACTTTTCGCAGAAGCTTCCAAAACCATTGTCATTTCTCTTCGATTCAAAGTTCGGGGAAGTCGCTTTCCAGTTCGTGCCCGAACCAAATGGTCTGGCCACCTATGCCCCAACCATTTCAATAAATGACGTGCGGCTGCGAGGCGAGCGTTATATGTCGTAGGACGGAGATCGGAAAGTCCGTGCGTCCATCGATCAATTCTGCCGTTGAGTGGTTCCATTCTTTCTGCGAGTTCGAAGACCGTCATTTCTTGATAATCTCTTTCGGAAAGGACATTTTCATTCGGTAGCGTAGTCTCAATCAAAGCACGAAGTCCGCTGGCATAAGATTTCTGAGTATTTTGTGATTTATTTTCAGCTTTTAAGGTCTGCATATAGCATTCAAACCAGGGCAGATTTTGCATGTGTGTCAAACGCGGTGGAAGCGCCACTGAGGCGTTGTTAAGCCGCATTTGGCTTGGCCTCAAAGCCTTGCGATTTCGCTCCTCTCTTCTCCGCATATTCATTGGCGTTCACCGCCTCCCGCCTAGGGCGAGTGTGCATCCCGTGCTCCGTAGAGCAAGAGGGAAGAAGACGGACTACCATATCAAACCACCGCGCGTTCTATCGTTTGAGGATTCGAGTAATACCCCTTTTTTCCATCGCCGAGTCAAGCATTCGTTTCTTCGGATGAAGGGATATCAAACGCTTGCTGAGGGACTTCAAGCATTGCCTGGCGTAGGGAACTTCTCAATTCAGTGAGTTCACCATAACAGATGAGAACATCTTCGTAACGTAATTGCAGTTCATCACTGGGGTTCCACAGTAAGCTGTTGTCACGTGACAGTGCGAAAACGGGGATTTCGACATTTGGTTTGAATAATCTCGCAAGAGGTTGTCCGACCAACACAGGATGGTTTCGAATCTGCAGGGAAAGTACGCCTGCTCCGGGCACGGTTCGAAGTAACTGGTCAAGGTCAACTTCAGAGAAAGCGGTTTCACTGGTCACATAGTCGATAATTTCTCCAGCAACATTGACTCCACTTGCTTTCTCAATTCCTTCAAGTCCAGGAGAGGAATTGACTTCCAAAACCAAGGGTCCATTGGTCGATTCAAGTAGGTCTACTCCGGCAACATGCAGGCCGAGAACACGTGCAGCACGACATGCCGCCTCTTCAAATTCTTTTGGCAGATCAACGTTTTCAACAGTTCCATTCAAGTGGTAGTTGCTGCGAAATTCTCGGCCACGTGCACGCCTACGCATGCTTGCAACAACTCTGTCTCCAACCACCAAGGCCCGAATATCCTTTCCGTGTGACTCAGCAATGTACTCTTGAATTAAAATTGAACGACCTGTAAGTAACAATCCTTGAACAAGGTTACGAGCCTCACGTATTGTATGTCGTAAAAACACGCCTTGACCTTGAGTGCCCTGTGTGACTTTAATCACAACTGGCAATCCTCCGACAAAATCCACAGCCGTTTCAACATCGATGATGTCACGAACATACGTCGTTCGCGGAACAGGTATACGATTTCTTGCTAAAATCTGTGATGCATGGAGTTTGTCCCGACTTTTCAGAATACCAGCCCCGGTATTTGCAGTCCAAATGCCCAATTGTTCAAGGTGCCTCAAGACCGCTACCCCATGTTTCGTGATTGAATGTCCAATTCGGGGAATAACCGCATCATAACTGAACGGTTCGCCGTTATGAAGTATGTCGATGCGACCGTCAGCAACGAAGAGTGAGAACTTCATTGGATCGGCAACATAGGGGCTGAGTCCCCTTTTCTTTGCCTCTTCAACCAACCTCCTTGTGCTGTAAAGGCGTGGTCCTCGAGAGAGAATTGCTAAGCGGAGGTCGACAACTTTGTCGGCCCCCTCGTCGCGATTCATCCCAGACTCCTCCATGCTCGTCGAGAAACCGTCGCGCCTTTCAAGTGCTCGCTTGAAATCGGGGTTAACATGACCGATACGGGTGTAGTGGCGGACGAGGAAGAAAATTCCATAGATTCTTCTCAAGAAGAAGCCGAAGAACCGATGACGCTTGACCAGCGAAAAGATGAATTAAAAAAGTCACGCTGGAATGTATTTCTATGGCTTGGTATTGCTGTTTTGATGTTTACTTTCGCCCTCTTCCCAATGCCTTTCAGTGCCGATTACGATGATTTCACAGATTCGACAGAAAAGGACATTGGTCTTGTGTGGGGGCCTTCACTGGCTGGTGATGATTTGTTTGATGTACCTCTCCATCTCGACGTTACTGCTGTAAACCCTCCAACATATTCCAACACGAGTATAAACGCATATGTTATCAAGATGAATAACTGTCAGCAGAATCTTGGTATATTCACAGAAGAAGCCAGACTTGGAGGGAATCACGCATACCAGTATCAAACGATAGGTGACTTGATTGAAGGCGAGGAGTACACCTTCAAGTTCTCAGTCGATCCGGGTCAGTATTGTATAATCATCCAGTACTATAATGAAACCAGCGGCGAGGTTGACGGTACATTCAACAACGACATGACAGTTAAAGGCAAGGTTTGGCCTAACCAAGTCATTGGTGGAATATTCGGTTTAATCTGTCTCTCACTCTCTGCTTTTGCCTTTATAGGGGCACAAAAACATGGGGCTCATGTAAAACAGATTCTTGAAAATGGACATGAATCTACTGAACAGAAGGTCTTGGCATCACTTACCGATGCTCGGGTTGCAGCCGGTCCAAGCGGCCCTCCCGCACCTGGTCCAACAGGTCCTCCTGCACCTGGTCCAACCGGGCCCCCCGCACCAGGTCCAACAGGCCCTCCAGCCCCATCCACTCCTCCCGAACAACAGCAAACTACTGTTGAACAACCGTCACAGGAAATGGATACGGTCACTGCACCATCACCTCCAACTTCTGAAGCAACATTTGAACCGGCTGAAGGCGGATATTTCTACAAAAAATTACCAGATGGTAGTTATGAGCAGACCGTTTATGTGCAAAACTCTGAAGGTTCATATGTTCCGTATGAGGGCTAATCCCCTGTCTCAAGAGTTGTAAAAACCTGCACTTTGGAGCATGCATGGAGGGTCATACTTGAAAGGGGATGCCGACAGGCATGTATGAGGGTTTGGAATGTCGGGTGAGCAAACATCGACTTTGACGGTTGCGAAACTCAAAGCGCTTTGCATCCTCAACGATTTACCAACCTCCGGCAAGAAGTCAGATCTTGTTGAACGTCTTCTTGAATCGGGCCTTACAAATAAAGAGGTTGGATTGCCCGAAGAAGAAACCCTCCTCTCAGACTCCGAGCCTGAGAAAACACCAGTTCTGGAATCGAAATCGGAAATCGTTCTTTCCCTCGAGGATGAAGAAACGATAACGCCTTCTGAAACCGTTGAAATTGTCGAGCAACAAAAATCTCCAACTGAATCCAAAGTCCTTGATGCTGAGATTCTCGATGCCGAAATCATGGATTTAGAGCCTGCAAAGGTCTCTAAGAAAACCCAACCGAAAGAAAAGAAAAAGTCGGTGAGCGATGGGCCAGCAACGCTTCTTGATATTGTTCGCAGACCCCAGGTTGCTGCAGTACTTCTCACCCTCATCATCCTTGGCGCCGGCGGATATTACTATCTTGGCAACCAGCTCGATTCTTTTACTGCTGAATCGTTACGTTATGGCGACAGTATGCAATACGAAATCAATGGCGATAATGATGGTTTAGCGACCTTTATCGCTACAGAGGGTTTTGTTGAATTGGTTATGGATCAATTAGAAACTGAGGACGACATCTGTAAGATTTCAATTGATTTTGGTGGAATAGGTGGGCTTTCTATCACTGAAGGTGGTACGAGTGAATTAGTCAATGAAGGGTCAAATGACCGACGAGGAGCGGTTCGCATTGTCGGTGGTATGGGCGCTGAATGGTTATCAGTTGAAACTGTAAATACCAATTCCCTTGACCCCTTCCGAGTCAATCGACATCTTTCACTTGGCACTGTTTGTGAGTTCGGAGCCATTACAGGTTCAGGAACAGCAGACTTGACCTCAACAACATATACAGAGTTACGAAACCAGGATACGAAAGCAACGCAGTTGGATTGGGGATTTGACTTGCCTTCTCCAATTGGTAAATACCATGGAACAACCATGAGTTATGGTGTAGGCGGCCTACTCGGTGGACTTGAGACCCTTGCACCCGGTCTTGCGTTAATGATGCAACCGGTAGAACTGCAGCACCTTTTCGCAAATGATTTAATCGATAATGGCGCTACAGGCAGTAACCTTGGCTGGGATTGGCGCGTTATTGGAAATGATGAGTTTGGTGGTGAGATGGTTTGGAAAATCGTTGCTACCCATCATGATATCGAGGCGTATTGTTTGGGCTCAGCTACCATGAATCTGTGGGTTGAAGAGGGTAATCCTTGGGCCGCGAAACAAACAGTTGACGTGTTAATTTCTGAATCACAGACGAGTCAATCCGGCTGTTCTCCTACCTCGCAATTACTCAACGACTATGTATTGCCAGAAGGGGAATTAGAGTTACGCCATACGTTTTCCAAACTCACTCTTCAACGTGGAGAAAAACAACTCGACCTTGGCCTTTCCTATGATTCTAAACCCCAAGCGAATCTCTTGGGTCCTTCAAGCAGTGAATTAGAAACATGGGGCGAATATGACCTTCACATGCCAGACGATTCGACACTTCGCCAGCATACCTTTGAAGACGCTCTTTCGTGCTTTGACCACTGGCCAAATTCTATTGCTCCGGGAGCATCTCGTGCTTTGGAAGAAAACGGTTACATTTGGCGCGGAACAACAACGCAAATTTCCTCAACATCTTCACAATGGAATCTCTCATGGGTGGCGGCGGACGAACAAGCAGGATGGGTGCAATTTAATTTGACTGGGACGCCAAATGAAGACAATTGCGTTTATGATAAAAGAGGAGATTTGGATTCAACTTCGTACAACCGTGATTCAATTCCAAAAACCCTCAATATCACCAAACTTGAATCACGATTTTCTGATTCATCTCGCTACAATGTCTTGTTTGGAAATGACCGCTTTTTTACATCCTCTGGTGAGTATCAAGACGATGTCCAAGTTGGTTACTTAATCGCAGTCCCCGGCAATGACATTGGTTCACTTCTTTCACAAATTGGCGATGGAGGAGACGGAGCGGTAACCATGGACATCTCTCGTTCTTGGGACGAAAACGATGAACACCATCAACTGAATCTTCTTGCAGACGCTGAAGAGGGCCGATTGGTAGGTTGGAGTATTATTTCCAATCGATTGTAACTACTTCCATCGGTTCGTGTCCCATTCGTTATTTGAGGGCGGTACATATTCTCCCATTTTGGAAAAGTCAGGTGCTGACGGTACATTCGAATATTTCTGTGAAGGAATAAATGTTGCAGGGGCTTGTTTTGGCCGGTTTGGCTGTATTGGACGTGCATTTTGTCGACGAGTCATGACCAAGATTCCACTTAGAATGACGACAATTCCTGCTAAGACCCATACCAGTAGATTCTCAGGAAGAGCGACGCCTTCCTCGTTTTCATTGGATTGGATGATTGTTTCCTCATCTTGTTCAACAACGGGTGGTTGCCAAACAGTGTATGTTACTGACCATTTTACTTCAATGAAACCTACATCATCGAACACGACTGCTCTGATCTCGTAAGGCCCGACGGTTCCGTTGAGATTGCAGAGCTCGATTGAAAAATCATTGAGGGGTTGCTGGCAATTATGGGGTTGTTCAGAAAACGTTTGTCCTTGAGCGACCATGGTCTGATTTCGATACCACTGGACTGTGATATTGAGTCGCTCAATAGAATCAGAATCAAGGTTGAGTGAAACAGATAGTTCAAGTGAATCATTGGTGGCGTTGAGGTTAACTTCTGCCAACAACGGCATCGGCGTTATCAGGCTTGCACGTTCAACATCTTCATCGATTGAATTATCGCAATCGTCGTCCAATCCGTTCCAAATTTCTACAGCGTTCGGAGATTGAGTTGAATCGTTGTCGTTACAATCCAAGAACCAACGAAAACCATCTTGATCTTCATCAAGGTCAGGGACAAATGGATTGGTAAAGGTGGATAATACTTCTATTCCATCGGTCAAACCATCATCATCAGTGTCTGCATCAAACGGATCTGTTCCAATTTCGAGAAATTCCTCAAGGTCGAGTAAACCGTCCTCGTCTGTATCGGTTCCGTTGAAAATTTCATCGATAAGGCCATCACAATTGTTATCGATACCGTCCAGCAATTCTTCGATATTTGGAGCAATACTGGCATTCGTATCATTACAGTCCTCAAACCAATAATAACCGTCCATATCAGAATCATTATCTTTGACAAGAGGGTCGGTTAAGAGAATCAGTATTTCATCTCCATCACTTAGGAAATCTCCATCGGTGTCAGAGAGGGAGAGGTTGGTCCCATAGATATGGAACTCTGCAAAATCTGAAAGTCCATCCTCATCGGAATCAGTTTCATTGAAACTCTCATCCCAATGTCCATCACAGTTGTCATCCACTCCATTCAAAATTTCTTCAGCACCGGGGTAGATTTGCGCATTTGTATCGTTACAATCCTCGAACCAGTAGAAATTGTCGATATCCGCATCTGGGTCGGGTATCAATGGATTTGTACCATAGAGTAAGACCTCTTCTCCATCGAGTAACAAATCACCATCTGTATCGTTGTCCAACGGGTCAGTTCCGTTGACATTGATTTCAACTCCATCTGACAATCCATCACCATCGGTGTCACTGAGAAGCGGGTTGGTACCAAAAACGAGGACTTCATCGCCATCGCTTATTGTGTCATCATCAGTGTCATAGTCTTCAGGATCGGTTCCGTAAATATCCGTTTCGTTGGAGTTTGTTAAATTATCACCGTCTGTATCAACATTGATTTCAGTCCCATAGACAATCAATTCCCAAGAGTCAAGGGAGCCAACATCATTGTTCCCCTGATCTTCGACGGTCAGCGTCCATTCTCCGCGACTGTCCTCATCCCAGTGGTGAACAGTCGAAAAACGCCAGTTACTGAAATCTTGACCTTCGTCACTATGCTTTTCGCTGAGAATACTACGTGTGCCATCAGGACTTGTCAATATCATTTCTAAATCCCCTCTAAATTCATGAGTAATATCGACGATTACATCCACATTTTCTACTCGAATTGGTTCAGTAACCGTCGTGTTTACGGAAACAAAGTTTGGACTGTTATCAGGAATATCACATTGTAAGCAGTTAAGAGTTCCAGATGAAACATATGTCTCTTCATCAACAGAAATCCATGTTTCTGCCATTGCAACAGCTGCTCCGGCATCAATAACTCCGTATCCATATTTATGACTCACATCATGATTTGCACCATTGGTGTTCCATGAATTGTCTGAGGCGTCGTTGACACGCGATGTGTGTACGATGATGTGTTGCACATCTCT
>CALCOP010000154.1 GCA_937897365.1 uncultured euryarchaeote | reverse complement strand
GGTCAACGGGACCAAAACCCGTTATGATGGACCCCTACACTATCGGGCTATGATGCACATGCGGTCGTCACACCCTTTTGTTTTTGTCGGAACCTCGACATCAAAAATATTCATGGAAGAAGAGTTTGCAGTTCCTCATCGACAATCTTCTGTCGAGCGCTTTCAATAAATTCATCGAGCACAATACCCGATTCTTCTTGATACACTTCTGCTTGAAGTGCCATGTCTAATTTATCCAGTTGCTTGACAAATTTTGCTTCAGGCGTCTCTCCCTGTTCATATTCTTCGAGCAGAACAACCCATTCTGGGGCGAGTGCTTGCATTGCTTTGTGCTCATCATCTGCTTTCGATGAGGTATCATCATGTGGGGTCAAATCTCCAACACGAACTTCAGGGACATCATGAACTATACACATTGCAAGTATGCGTTGCAAATTGAGATGAGGAGGCGTGAGTTTGAGAGCTAACATCGACATTCCCCACGAATGTGCTGCCACCGATTCGGGAGACTTTATTCCCGAACGAACCCATCCAGTTCTCATGACTTTTTTCAGCCCAAGTATCTCTTTCAGTTCGTCTCGCATGGTTGTGCGATAAGACAAGCACTCAAAACCTCGACGCATAATTCGCATACATGCTGACCGGTAAACCGACTTGGTGGGATGAAGCAAATGCTGCACTAAGTAAAGACAAACTCTTAGGTCCAATAGTACGTTCCTATCCGAATGAAAGTTTGATTGGTCGAGGTGATTTATTCTCGACACTGATACGTTCAATAGTGGGTCAGCAAATATCTGTGATTGCTGCAGATGCAGTATGGGCACGTTTCGTCGAATTGGTTGGTGAAGTAACTCCTGAGGCAGTACGCAAACATTCAGTTGAACAACTCGCTACATGTGGACTTTCCCGTCCGAAGTCGGGTTACATCCACGGGCTCGCATTGGAAGCAAATTCCCTGCTTCTTGATGACTGGAGTGCGTATAGTGATGAACAATTACTCAAGCATTTCATTCAATTTCGAGGCGTTGGGCCGTGGACAGCAGAAATGATTCTCATCTTCACTTTGATGCGCCAAGACATCTTTAGTATCGGCGATATTGGATTAATTCGAGCCGTTCAAAAACTGGTTCCAGAAGCAGAATCAAAGGAAGAGGTTCTTGAAATTGCCCAACGTTGGGCACCCTATCGAACCGCCGCGTCTTGGTATCTTTGGCGCATGCTTGACCCCGTTCCCGTGGAATATTAGTCGACGAAGATTTGACAATGTAATACTTCCACGGCATTCTATGAGCGACAGTACCGGAGATGCCCCTTCCATGTCGGAAAGGCTCAATGCGACTGGCTCTAAACTCGCTGAACTATCGAAAAAAGCAGCATTAGCAACCAAGAGCGCGGTTATCAAGACAACAGAGGTCAGCATCGATGCCGCCCAATCCGCAACGAAAGCCAGCAAGAATGCAGTTGCTAAAACCAATGAGAAGGTTAAGCAGGCAGTTCAAGATTCAAAGGAAAAACGCAATGAAAAGCGTGAACTAAAAGCTCAAAAAGCGAAAGAAGAGTTGTTGTCTGAACCCATTTTAAACGACGTCCCGGCAATGATTACGTTGCCTGAATTTGAAAATGAGCGTATGGAAGTCGTTAACGAACAACAAACCAATCAACTTCTTCTTCTCGAAGAAATGCAACGACTCTCCTCTCGATTGGACACACTCGAAAGGAAGCATAAAAACAGCGTCAAGCATTCCAGCAGTGAATTGATTCCTGTTGAAGAAAGTGTATTGCAAACCGAGTCCAGAAGTGATACAAAACAAATGATTGGTACAAGCGAAGCCATGGGAGAAATGCTCCACATATTGGGTGCTTCTCTTTTGTGGATTGTTGCACTCGTTGGAATGGACCAATTTGCCACTGATCAGGAATTAATGCTCACTGGA
>CALCOP010000153.1 GCA_937897365.1 uncultured euryarchaeote | reverse complement strand
CCATATTCTTTTAACATTTCAAGACCAGATGTTGCAACACCACCTGCATTGCTTGCCTTACCTGGTGCAAACATAATGCCGTTCTTTTGGAACACTTCCACAGCTTCAGGTGTGCAAGGCATGTTTGCGCCTTCAGCTACTGCAAGCACATTGTTGTCGACAAGCATCTGTGCTTCTGCACCATTGACTTCATTTTGAGTTGCACAAGGAAGTGCGACATCGACGTTAACGCCCCAAAGTCCGTTCGAGGAAGGTTCCGGAGCTGAAGGAGTAAAGGTAGCGCTACTGAATTCTGCGGCATACTCTGAGATTCGGCCACGGCGGTTGTTCTTCAAATCCATAATCCAAGCCAATTTGGCTCGGTCAATTCCGTCTGTATCATGAATGAATCCACTTGAATCCGACATCGTAACAGGCTTTCCACCAAGGTCAAGCACTTTTTCACACGCATATTGAGCGACGTTTCCAGAACCTGAAATTGATACTGTAGCACCTTCAAAGGATTTTCCTTTTGCTGCGAGCATTTCACGTGCGAAGTAGACCAGACCATATCCAGTTGCTTCAGGTCGGATGAGAGAACCACCGTAGGAGAGTCCTTTTCCAGTGAGAACACCTGCTTGGAATTCATTTCGAAGTTTCTTATACATACCAAACATGTAACCAATTTCTCGACCACCAACTCCGATATCACCAGCAGGAACGTCGCAGTTATGGCCGATATGTCGCCAAAGTTCCATCATGAACGACTGGCAGAACCGCATAACTTCTGCATCCGACTTTCCTTTCGGATTGAAATCAGAACCACCTTTTCCGCCACCCATTGGAAGACCTGTAAGTGAGTTCTTGAAAATCTGTTCAAATGCAAGGAACTTGAGAATCGATGCATTAACGCTTGGGTGGAAACGAAGTCCACCCTTGTATGGTCCAATTGCACCATTAAATTGAATTCGGAATCCGCGATTAACGTGAACATTACCAGCGTCGTCGACCCAAGGGACACGGAAATGGATGAGGCGTTCAGGTTCTACGATTCGCTCAACAATGGAGCGTAATTCAGGCTGTGCTTCAAGAACTGGCTCAAGCGATTCTAAGACTTCCCATACGGCTTGGTGGAATTCAGGTTGGTTTGGGTCGCGAGCGACTACAGATTCGTAAATTTCTTTTGTTATACTCATGTTAGCACCATTGGGTTATGTATGAGGCGTGCGAGAGAAAGACCCCTTCTAAGTATTCCCATGGAAGGTATTGCTCAAGTGGTATTTTGAAGCATCCGGAGTCCCTGCAAATCAGAACGGGCAAACAGTGTTGAATCGGTTGAGCCGTTCAAGTCTGCGCAGACCGTTTGAATCGGTTTCAGCCATAGCGTGTATCGCCTCTTCGATCATCGAATGCTGGTCTTCTTGAAGACCGATGAGGGTTCGAAGAACAGTGAGCATAGCCCATTCGTCTTCTGTGATCACTTCATCATCAAGAGCTGCAATCAATGCAGACTGGTAGGTAATAGCGTCACCAGTATGGTGGCCGGAATAATCAAACTCAGTTCCATCGAAAGGATTGGGTTCTTCTCCTCGAACAACTGCCAGGCAGAGTGCAGTATCGCTCGGGTTAACACCGAGGGCAACTGCGAGAACATGAAGGATACTTGCTTCATCATCGGTGATAATGGAATCATCCATAGCACTGGTGAGTGTTCGAAGATAGAGATAGAGACCACGGGATGGTTCAAGAGCCATGTGAGGTGCTAAAGTTGCCCGTATTAGAAGGTTCTACCTGAAGGTTTCACGTTCCGTATACAATCGTACGACGGCTGTATTCCAAAATGTGTACAGTTACCATCATTCAACGTCAAGAATGAACCACTGCAAAGCATTCTACGCTGTAATCATCTGTAAGTCATAATGTCATCATTTGCGCTACATTGATATACTGTCTCACCTACCCTATGGATACGGAGGAATCAAAATGGCAACCCCAAGCAACCTTGTCTCACTCAGAATTACTGAGGATGAAATCGCATTACTCGATGCACGAGTTGGTCTTGATGGTGCACGTAATCGCTCCGATGTTATTCGTGCTGCCATTCAACAATACCTCAAAGGACAACCCATGCTTACAGGTATGGATTCAGTTCGTATTCCGATCGGTCATGGAGACAAGATGCTTCTTGGCCAACTCTACGAACTTCAGGGTACGACTCCTGAAACAGCAGCCCAAGAAGGGCTTTCACTTTACATAGAACAGGCCATTAAGAGCCGTTCTGAAATGACACAACAACTCGATGAACTCCTTGCTGAAGCAAAGAGTTCAACGATACGACGCGAAGAATACCACGAATGAGTGGGTGAGAGTGCAGGAGGGGATGGAAAATGAATTGGCAAAACGATGTTAGCGAGACTCGTGATGCCACCTTCAACGCCGTACGGGATTTGTCCAAGCCGTATGGATTTGCCGCTTTGCGTCTGCGTGCCCGTCTTGCACGCGCTGGACTACAACAAAACCCAACACACCTCCCCTCGAAAGACGGGCGGGGGGACTCAGATTCCACGCCAGCTTGCTAAGTTGGTTGGTTCCCACGTGCTCAGGGCCCCCACATACCTGGGCACAATGACTCACCACAGTGCAGCCGCTGTCAACTGATATTTCCCCAATCCTTTAGAGGGGTCGACGCAGAACCGCTATTATGACAGAAGGGGTGAGTCAAGAAAGGGATCCATCCTTCCCCTTTTTAGCTCACGAAAAGCCCCGACCTGGACAAATTGAGATGATTCAAGAATCCAGAGAAGCATTACGAAAGAATGGACATCATCTTGCTGCTGCCCCAACTGGAATTGGGAAAACGGCTGCATCACTTGCAGCCGCTCTTGAAATTGCACAAAAGTCCAGTGCTTCGTGCAAAATTCTCTTTTTAACCGGACGGCAATCGCAACATCACATCGTCATAGAAACGGTGAGAAGTATCAATTCACGCCTTCACGAAGGACAACGGCCTGTCAAAGTTGCAGATATCATTGGAAGAAAATCAATGTGCAGAGATGTCGATGTACTTTC
>CALCOP010000152.1 GCA_937897365.1 uncultured euryarchaeote | reverse complement strand
TGCTGACACATACAAGGACGATGGTCACGCTTACCGACAAGGTTTGATGGACCCTCACATGGGTGTTATTGAACCTGGATTGGTTTGCCCTACTGACAACTGTAAGTATGACGAGTCGCCCGGTCACTTTGGACACATTGCGCTTGAACTTCCAGTCATTCACATTGGTTTCGTGAACCTCATCAAGACTGCTCTTAAGGCAACATGCTCCAAGTGCAGTAAGATTTTGCTCCACGATACGCCAAGCACTCACCCTTCAAACCCTGAATTGAGTGAACAGGATTACTACCGAACCCGTATTCGTGATATTATCATTAAGCACGGTGTCGGTTCAACTGAATTTTCGAAGATTATCAAGGAAGTTGAAAAGATTACCACAGGAACCCGTCGAGGACAATGTATGCACTGCCAGGCTATGCAAGGCAAAATCATGCTTGACAAGCCGACCACTTTCAAAGAAAAGAAGGAAGCACAAGGTGCTGGCAAGGCTGAGGTAGAACGAAAGTTGAATCCCCGGGATGTCCGTGAATGGCTCAGTGCTATTCCTTCCGAACATTTGATTTTCATTGGAATGGATAAAGAGAATCGACCGGAATGGGTTGTTCTCAAGGTTCTTCCAGTTCCACCGATTACTGTTCGTCCCTCGATTACCCTCGACAGTGGTGACCGCTCTGAAGACGATTTGACTCACAAATTAGTCGACGTTCTTCGAATTAACCAACGTCTCCGTGAAAACAGAGACACGGGTGCGCCACAACTGATTGTTGAAGACTTGTGGGAATTGTTGCAATACCACATTACCACCTACTTTGACAACCAAACCTCTGGTATCCCACCCGCACGTCACCGCTCGGGACGTACGCTCAAAACTTTGACACAGCGATTGAAGGGTAAGGAAGGACGTTTCCGTAGTAACTTGTCTGGAAAGCGTGTTAACTTCTGTGCCCGTTCAGTTATTTCACCAGACCCATATTTGGGTGTTAACGAAGTTGGTGTTCCAAAGAAGATTGCGAAGGAACTCACAGTCCCTATCCGTGTTACATCTCGTAACCGTGAACAAATGCGCCAGATGATTCTGCGTGGTCCAGATGTCCACCCAGGTGTCAATTACATCATTCGTGGCGACAACCGTCGTGTCCGTATTAACCAGCGAAGTCGTTTGATCAATGCTGGATTCCGCTGTCACAACCCGGAGTGCAACGAAGAAACAACACTCCGTCCAGACATGCATCAATGTCTTCCTGCCCCGAACTTCTTGCCGGGTCTTGTTATCAAACCAGAGATTTTTGTTAATCCTGTTGATGGTTCCCAAGAAACCAGTTATGTCGTTGACGATGAAGCAACTCTTGCCAATCTGCGTGGAGAAGATCTGAACGCTCAGAAACTACCTGAAGATGACCCGAGAGCAAAACTTCACTACCGCTGGATGCACGAGTTAGCACAAGCCGACAAAGTTCATCCAGACCCGCACCCCGAACATCTTGAGGTTAGCTGCCCTCACTGCGGTAGCCCTTCCGATGAATGGGGCGACCGAACCGGTGTCGAAGACCGTCTTGCAACCATTGACCGCAACGGTAATCCAAAGCCAGGTCTCCTCGTTGAACGCCACTTGATTGACGGCGATGTTGCGATCTTTAACCGACAACCATCGCTTCACAGAATGTCGATGATGGTTCACGAGGTTCGAGTTATGGAAGGACATACTTTCCGCTTCAACTTGGCAGTTTGTACTCCATACAACGCTGACTTTGACGGTGACGAGATGAACCTTCACGTTATTCAATCTGAAGAAGCTCGTGCTGAGGCTAAGATTTTGATGCGAGTGCAAGAACACATCCTCACTCCTCGATATGGTGGTGCAGTTATTGGTGGTATTCACGACCACATTTCCGGTGCTTACTTGCTTTCACGTCCAGGGACACTCATCAGCCGTCGTCACGGTTTGGAAATGATTGGAAACATCGGTTGGACAGGTGAATTACCTGAACTTGTCAAGGACGAAAACGGTAGAGAATGCTTCCGTGGACAAGACATCATTTCACTGATTATACCTGATAACATCCACCTGCGATTCCGAAGTCGTTCAAACGACGATGTTGTCGTCAAGAATGGTAAGGTCGAAGGAACTCTCGACAAGCGAGCGATTGGAGCTGAAGACGGCCGTCTTCTCGACGCAATTGTTCAGACCAATGGTCCAGAGCAAGGCGCAAAATTCCTTGACGACTTCACACGTCTTTCCATCGCTGCGTGCACATCACTCGGTTTCACCACTGGTATTGATGATGAAGATTTGAGTGCTGATGCTCTGCAATCGATTCGAAATGCGAATACCGAAGCGGGTGTGCTTGTTCAAGATGCACTCGATAAGTTTGGCAAGGAAGGTAAAGGATACGAAACTCGACCTGGTCGAACCCCTCGTGAAACCCTTGAAGAAGACATCATGGTCATTCTCGACCAAGGTAAGCAAGAGGCTGGTGACGTTGCAAAGGACGAACTTGCTCAGTCAGGTTCTACCAACGCAGCAGTTAACATGGCTATTTCCGGTGCCCGTGGTTCCATGGACAACCTCAACATGATGGCTGGTTCCATTGGTCAAGCAAAGGTTCGTGGTAAGCGACTTGAACGTGGTTACAATGAACGTGTTCTTCCTCACTTCCGCCGTGGCGGTCGTGCAGCGGCAGATCGCGGATTTATCGCAAGTTCCTTCAAGCGTGGTCTTGAACCTACGGAGTTCTTTATGCTCTCCATTTCAGGTCGTGAGTCTCTGGTCGATACAGCGGTTCGTACTGCGAAATCCGGATACATGCAACGCCGATTGATTAACGCAATGGACGATTTGAAGGTTTATGATGACGAGATGCTGTCTGTTCGAAATACTGCAAACCGTATTATTCAATTCAGTTACGGTGAAGATGGAATTGACCCATCTCGTGGTGTCCACGGTTCTCCGTTCAACATCGATGTTATCGTCGATGAAGCGCTTGGAACTGAAGGCGCAACCGTTATCCTACGTGAATCCAAAGAACGGGATGAAAAAGAAGAAGACTTCGGCGGATGGGAACATGAGCCGGAAAACCCTGAAGGGGGTGAAATTTGATGGTCGTAAAGAGTGCAACCAAGAAGAAGCTCATGGATTTGGGTATCGCAGAAAACCATGCTCATGCCCTTGCTGATGACAAAAAGTGGGATGACGTAAAGATCCTCGCAGCTGGCGAAATCGCTCAAATTTGTGAAACCGATTCTGAAGCAGCAGCAGCCATCAAATCTACAATTGATGCTGCAAGCAAGAAGGGTGGGGATTCCAACAGCGAGAACACCGGTCCGACAACTTCAGTTCGTCTACGCCGTACCGGACGCTCAATTGCTCGTGCAAAGACATCCGTTGCCATGACTGAATACGATCCTGAATCAAAGTTAGCCAAATTCGAAATCCAATGGGCCCACGCTACTGACGAAAAAATCGTAAAAGAATGTGATTCAATCTGCGAGTCGTTGATGACTGCAGTCAAAGAGAACGGCTCGAAGAGATTTACCAACCGGATTTTCCATGATTTGACTGTCGCAATCCATGCACGTGGTAAGAAGAAA
>CALCOP010000151.1 GCA_937897365.1 uncultured euryarchaeote | reverse complement strand
TAGCCTGATGGCGTCACGTCACGAACGATTAGCGGCTGCTATGACTCACCTTATGCACGGAGGCGGTAAGCGCCTTCGAGCGACATTACCGTGGTTGGTTGGCAAAGCGGTAGGGGATTCGCATTCTGGTATGCTCGATGTTGGTGCCGCAATAGAGACCGTGCATAATTTCACGCTGGTGCATGATGACATCATGGATGATGACGATGTGCGGAGGGGAAGAAATGCTGTACATATTGAGTTTGATCTTCCTACTGCAATCAATGCTGGTGATGCTATGCTTGCCATCGCTTTCGAGAGTCTCGTGCAGGCAGAAGGGCTGGATGACAAAGATGTGGCACCGTTGGTAAACAGAATCGCATGGATGGTTCGACGAGTCAGTGAAGGACAACAAATGGACATTGAGTTTGAAGATGAATTGGCCGTTTCCGAAGAAGATTATATCGAAATGATTGAAGGAAAAACTGCAGTTATGTTCCTGACATGTGCAGAAATTGGTGCTCGAATGGCCGGTGCAGACCAAGAAACCATTGATTGTATGGCTGATTGGGGACTTGCAGTAGGGCTTTGCTTCCAGTTAATGGATGATTTAATCGACGTGCTTTCAGATTCTGAGGTGCTCGGCAAACCAGCAGGTTCTGATGTAGCCCAAGGGAAGAGGACGCTGATGGTCATCCACGCACTCTCACAACCCGAATCCGAAGATAAGAAGACGCTCTTAGCAGCTCTCGGTAAGGGCGAGGATGCTGACCCTGAATCGATTCAAAAAGCGCTTGTTGCCCTCGATAATTTAGGTTCAATCGATTATGCAAGGAAAAGGGCAGTTGAATACCATGCAAAAGCACACGCCTGCCTTGACAGGATCCCCCACAGTCCAGCGATGCGTGCCTTGCGTGAACTCACGGATTTCCAACTGAAAAGAATCAGTTAAGGGCTACTTTTTCACCCGTCAAAATTTCTCCGCTTTTGACTACTTTTGCATACCATCGTGTCGATGCAGGATATTTTTTAACAGAGATACGCATAAAATCTTCATTTACAAAAGATGCTTTGATGGTGCGACAGGGAACTGCATCGGCAGTCACTTGCAAAATTACATTTTGAAAATGAAATTGACTACCAATCAGAACGGAACTCCAATCAATGCCTTCAAGCAGTACATTTTCTCCTACTGAACCTGGGAAAATTGGGTGCCCCTCATGTGTAAGTTCAGAGAGAACTTCTGAACTGAACAAACAGACTGCACGATTTGGACCTCCGTGATGTTTCAAATCATTCTGTTTATCGCCGACACACCCCGTATCCTGTACGATCAATTTCGAGACCTCATACTTTGGGACTCCACCTTTTGGGGAGGCAAAAAGGCCCACTACCGAGCCGCCCATGCATCTCACTCAGCGTAGTAAGATTCAGGGTATGGTTCTGGCTTGAGACCCTTTCGAGTGCGGATCTGACCGACGACCTTGTCAAACAATTGAGGCGGGAGCATTTCAAATCCGAGGTTCTCAGTATTCCAAACAGCTCGTCCCTGAGATGCTGCACGTATATCGTTTGAGAAACCAAATGTTTCAGCAATTGGCAGAACACCAACAACCGTTGTTACTTCGCCTTCGGATGGCATATCTTCGATGATTCCGCGTCGGTTGGTAACTTCACGCGTAACTTGGCCGAGCCAGTCGTTCGGGACCGAAACGAAAGCCTTCTGCATTGGTTCGAGAAGAACCGTTCGTGCTCGCATCATCGCACCCTTGATTCCATTACGAACTGCGGGAATTGTTTGGGCAGGTCCACGGTGGATTGCGTCTTCGTGAAGCTTTGCATCAACCAAACGGACAAACATACCTTGAACCGGTTCATCTGCGATTGGACCCTTTGCGCATACTCCATTGAAAGCTTCAATAATCAATTCTCGGGTTTCGTGGAGACCTTGAATACCTTTGGTGTCATTCACCAAAACATTGGAGCCATTGATGGCGTAAATCTTACGCATCAAGTCTTTGTCCATGCCGAGTTCACCGAATTTCCGACCAACTTCCTTAGCGTCATTTGGACGGATTGTTCCTGAACCAAGGTCACCTGCACGAAGTGCAGCGACGACTTCCGGAGTAAGTGCTTCGACTTCGAAGAAGAAACGGTTGTGTCGGTTTGGCGATTTTCCTTCAAACGCATTTCCACGGTTGCTGCCTTGGATACCCTCACGGTAGACAACGATTGGTGGACTTACGCTGACCTTGATGTTTTGTTCTTCTTCAATTCGATAAACAGTAATTTCAAGGTGTAACTCACCCATTCCGGCGAGAAGTGCCTCACCAGTTTCTTGATTCGTTGTGACTTGTAGAGAGGCGTCAGCCTTAGCAAGCGAGCGTAGAGCAT